>CAZJYH010000814.1:307-2460 GCA_964549365.1 uncultured Alphaproteobacteria bacterium | reverse complement strand
ACGGTATCACGACCGTCGATGCACGTTCGCGTGCCGCGATCGAGGGCCTTCGCGGCGATTCGGGTACGCGGCCCCGCACGAGGGGCAGCTTCGGTGCATCGGGTTGCGCACATCCGCGCCGCACGTCGGGCACGCCACCATCAGGGGCGCGGCATGGCACAGGTAGCATGTATCGGAGCGGCGGTCGTTGACCGCTCCGCACTCCGGGCAGCGTGAGAAGTAGATCATCGTCTCGGCATCGGGCAATCCTTGGGGGGCTGACCGGCCCGTGGGCTCGGTCATGTTCACGGGGTTCAAGGTATGCGGGGGGCTTAAAGGATGCCTAAATGGGGGAAGTATGAAGGATGAAGTATGAATTATGAAGGAAAGGAGGCGGGATCGTTGTGGCAGGGTGGTATACCCGGGTGTACAGGAGCGGCTACGTGCCAAGCACCACGTTCCAAGTTCAAAGTTCAAAGTGATGGGGCGGGCATGTCGGCGGCAGGGTGGTATGCCCGGGTGTACAGAAGCGGCTACGTGCCAAGCACTAAGTACTAAGTTCCGGGATCTTCGCGGGCCTTGCGTCTTTGCGGTTGTTGTCGAGCGGCATGTATACCGGAATGTACAGACTCTGTTCCCGGCATCTGGAATCTGGTACGTTGACCGCGGATCGTCTTTTTCTCTCCTCGATGCTCATCCCTCTCTCTTCCACGGTCTTTCTCCTATTTTTGCTCCGCTCGTTCCCGAGAGGTAACGCCTTGCACACAAGGCTCGGGGTGTCACGACGAGCGCACATATGGGGGCCCCGGCTCCTCCCCACATGAAAACTTTCATCCTGATCGCGCTCAACGGCGGTCTCGTCTTCCTGTTCGTACATCTTTGGCGGAAGAAGAATCTTCTGTCATCGTTCGAGGGAGGGCGCTGGTATCTCTCCTGGCTGGCCGTTGCGGTGATCACGTTGATGGACGAGCTGACGTCCATCTTCTACGCCCCATCGGAAGCGCATCGCTTCATCGGCACCAACGCCATCGTCTTCATCGCGGCCACGTCGCTGGTGGTGCGGCTGCTGAGCTTTCGTCTGGCCGAGATCGCGCGCATCCTGGAGAAGCACGGCATCCGCGGCGGCGGCGTCTACTCCTTCAGTTACCTCGTGTTGGGGCCGGTCATGTCGTTCGTGGCCGTCTCCTCGATCTTCGTGGACTATATCCTCACCGCGTCCATCTCCACCGTCTCTGCCGTCGAGAACGCGCACTCCATGTTCGGGGTGCAGGCCCACGGGCTGGTGGACTTCGGGTTCCAGATGTTCGTGGTGTGGGGTGTCTGCCTGTTGAACATCTCCGGCATCAAGGAGAGCGCGCGCTTCACGTTCGGCATCTTCACCGCCGCGGCCTTCATCCTCGTATCGCTCGCGGCCAGCGGCCTGGTCGACATGCCGGCCGCCGGCTGGCACATCATCGGCAAGAGCGTGACCGACATCGGCAGCCGGGCGCAGACGCTGGACATCGGGATGATCTTCGACAATCTGAAGTTCGCGATCATCGGCATCGCGAGCTGTATCCTGGCGTATTCGGGGGTCGAGTCCGTTGTGCAGACGGCGGGGCTGGTGCGCAGCTGGCGGGATATCCGCAAGGCCTACATCTTCCTCGGGCTGACCGTGGGGATCATCACGCCGGTGGTCTCGATGCTGGTGCTTGCCCAGCCGGGGCTGAACTACGCGGCGCACGAGGGGGACCTGATCACGTATTACGCGCGCCTGGTGAACGGCCCGTGGTTCGCGGTCGCGGTGGGCGCGCTGGCGAGCTTCACGCTGACGATGGCGGTGAACACGGCGTACGTGGCCTCGGCCGAGCTGCTGGAGCGCCTCGGCCATCGCTACGGATTCCACTGGCTGATCCATCCCAACAAGCGCGGCTCGCTGTATCGCATCCACCTGATGAACGCGGCGCTCTACACGGCGGTGCTCATCATCACGCAGGGGAGCCAGAAGATCCTCGCCGAGATGTACGCCGTCGGCCTGGTGGCAAGCTTCGTGATCAACTTGGGCTCGCTTTTGATCTACCGCTACAAGCAGGGGAAGCTGCACGAGAAGGACGAACGGGAGGAGTACCACAAGTCCCGCTTCGGCACGCTGCTGCTCTTTCTGATCGTGCTGAGCTGCTTCATCTATCTCTCCA
>CAZJYH010000814.1:0-297 GCA_964549365.1 uncultured Alphaproteobacteria bacterium | reverse complement strand
CGAGAAGCCGTACGGCTTCGTCATGTGGTCGTCATTCACGGTGATCTGCCTGATCATCGGTTTGCGCGTGGCGCGCAAGCGGGAGCCGGAGAAGGCGCAGCGGGCACAGTCGGACACGCCGATGGAGATGGTCCTCTATCTGGCCGAACACGATGTGGAGCATCTGAACATCTACTTCCGCCGTCCGTCCGAGATGCTCGACGTGGTGCCGGGGGCGGCGTACGTGTCGTTCTTCTCGCCGCGCCAGGGGATACCGGAGTCGCGAGGGCCGGGGCACTTCCGCTTCTCGCTGGAACG
>CAZJYH010000813.1:0-2465 GCA_964549365.1 uncultured Alphaproteobacteria bacterium | reverse complement strand
GATGCCGATGCCCATGCCGATATCGGCGAAGCCCTGATACTGCGCCACCAGGCTGCCGCTGAGCGCGATCAGGGCGTTCGAGAGCCCGATGCCGACGATCTTCACCGCATCGGTGTTGACGCCCTGCGCCGCGATCATGGCGGCGTTGTCGCCGGTTGCGCGCATGGCAAGTCCGAAGTCCGTGCGGAACAGCACTGTCAGCGTTACCACGCCGAGCGACACGAGGCCGAGGAAGAGGAGGACCGGGGGGATATCGTGCGCCGATCCGCCGGCCGTCGATGCGAACGGTGTGAGCAGCGTCACGGTGTCGAGCAGCGGCACGTTCGAGCGCCCCATCGTGCGCAGGTTGACCGAGTAGAGGGCCGTCATCACCAGAATCCCGGAGAGGAGCCCGTTCACCTTGAACTTCGTGTGCACCAGGCCGGTGAGCGCACCGGCAGCGAAGCCCCCGGCCATCGCCGCGAGCGCCGCAAGCGCCGGGTTGACCCCAGCAACCAGAAGTGCCGCGGTGATCGCGGCGCCGAACGTCAGCGACCCGTCGGCCGTGATGTCCGGAAAGTTGAAGATGCGCATCGTGATGAACACGCCGATGCCGAGGAACGCATAGGCAAGGCCAAGGGCGACGGCGCCAAGCAACAGCTCCATCCTTCTCCGCTCCCGGTTACTTGATCGTCTCGAACCCGGACGGGGCCGGCAGTCCGAGCTTCGCGGCCGTGGTTGCATTGTACGTCCGCTTGCGCACCGTCACCAGCTCCAGCCGAGCGTCCTTCAGATCGTGGGTCTTCAGATAGGCCGCGGTCGTCACGCCCGCCTGATGTCCCCATTGATAGAAATCCGCGCCGTAGGCGATGAACGCGCCGCGCTTGACCAGCCCGGCCTCGGAGGTGACGATCGGGATCTTCTTGTCGAGCGCCTGCTTGTGGATCGTCTCGAAGCTCGCGAAGATGATGTTGTCCGGAAGCGCGAAGAAGACGTCGATCCCCTTGCCCAACAGTGAGGCCATCACCTGCTGCGATTCGTTCGACGACGTCACCGACAACTCCGTGAGCTCCAGGCCGAGCGCGGAGCAGCGCGCGCGCAGACGCTCCATGGCGTTGACGGAGTTCGGTTCGGAACTGTTGAATATCGTCCCCACGCGGTGTGCGTTCGGGAGCACCTGTTTGATCAACGCGATGCTTGTGTCGATATAGTCGAGCGTCTCATACGCGCCGAAGAGGTTCGCCGGGGCGATCTCCTTCCCGGATGCGTCGGTTTTCGTCAGCTTGGCGATCTGCGGACTCGGCGCCACCATCATGAAGATGGGGATGGTATGGGTCTTGTTTGCCGCGGTGATCATGGCCAGCGTCGTGTTTGCCGCGATGGCGTCCACCTTCTGCGATACCATGTAGTCGAGCACCTGGTTCAACGCCGCGCCGTCGCCCTGGGAGTTGCGATAGATGATCTTGACGGTCCCGGAATCCTCGGAGAAACCCGCCTCGCGTAGGGCGGCATAATAGCCGGTGCGGGCCTCGTCGATGGTGGCATCCTCGAACGCCTGCACGAAGCCCACCACTGGAACGTTTCCCTTCTGCGGGGCTTCGTCCTTCGACGAACAGGCAAGGGGGAGGAGCGCGAGTATGAGAAGGAGGGCGCGTCGCGGGAGCTGGGAGATCATGGGATACGATGCTGAGTTGAGAAATGCGTACAACGTGCGCGGCGTGCCGAGACGTCGACCGCGCCCCTGTAGCGGACAAAGGTATCGAATGCCGATCGATGCGCGAGCATCTGCTAACGTTGTCGCGGGTTCATCCGTTCCAATTCCATGCTCCCCGCCGTCTGGTCAGCGTGCAGAAACCACTTCGACAGAAACGATCGTCGGCACCTTCGTGAAGAGCGGGGTGAGGTTGCGGATCATCGACCATGTGAATGCGCGCGACTCTTCGGCAGCAATCGACATTTGCCGGCTCGGTGTGCACCCCATGCGTTGTCGGCAAACGGCGATCATCGAAACAGCTTCATTATCGACGACACATTTGAATGGTGGAATGATGAGCAGGAGAATTACCAAAGCGGAATATCAGGCGCTTGCAGCCTTTCGATATGCACTCCGGCAGTTCCTTCGATTCGGTGAGGATGCCGCCACAACCGTCGGCATCACGCCGCGGCAACATCAGGCGCTGCTGGCGATCAAGGGGTTCGGCGACCGGGCACACATGTCGATCGGCGATCTGGCCGAACGGCTCCAGGTGCGGCACCACAGCGCCGTCGGGCTGGTGGATCGTCTCGCGATGCAGGATCTCGTTGTGCGGGAGCAGGACGCGGGCGATCGCCGGCATGTCTATGTTGCCCTCACCGAACGCGGCGTGCAGCTTCTCGATGAACTGGCAGCCGCGCACCGTGGTGAGCTGCGGCGTGTCGGGCCGGAGCTTCTGGAGCAACTGAAGCACCTGCTTCAGGGGGTCGAGAAGCGGCCGCTCGCCGATCGG
>CAZJYH010000812.1:0-2468 GCA_964549365.1 uncultured Alphaproteobacteria bacterium | reverse complement strand
GTTGGGAGGTGATGCCGTACGCGAACGCCGGGACGCTCACGGGGCGCTCGACGTGGCTGGCGGACCTGCCGGAAGGGACTCCGGAGCTCTACAAGTCATACGTCGGCTATGTGACGAAGATCACCGACGCGGCCGACCGTGCCACGACCTTCGACTACGAGCCTATCACCCGCACCTACGAGGACTACAACTTTCCGCACGGCAACCCGGGCGCGGGGCATCAAACCCTTGCGCTGAATAACTACCGCCTCACGTCGATCAGCGAGCCGGATGCGACCTACACGCTGCACTACAAGACGCCGCTGGTGGCAGGAAACATCATCGCGGGCGCGACGAACGAACCGGCGAAGCTGAACGACGTGTGCGACAGTGTGAAGAAGTACGGGTCGGACGGCGTGATGCTGACCGAGACGAGATATGCGTCGGACATCAACTCCGCCTATACGACGGTGCGTGACGCCGTGACCGGGCAGAGCACGACCACAATCCTCTCCTACGAGACGATGGACCTCGGATCGGTGGACCTGCTGATGCCGCCGGAACATCACACGTACATCTCGCGAACCGATGTGATCGGCGGCGGGGATACGGTGGTGACCACGACAACGTATGCGCAGGGGACCGGTATCCCGGGCGTCTCGACGAACACGCCGTTCCTCGTGCTTCCGGTGAACAGCACGGCGATCGTCAACGGCGTGCACAAGAGCTACGTGACGTATTCGTATGCGACCGACACCGCGCGGCGCTTCGGCGGGCGGATGGACCTTGCGGGCAAATACGGGATTGAGATCACGCGCAAGACGACGCAGATCAAGCGCCCCGACAATCACACCACCGTGCTCTTCAGCGACACGACCGAGTACGCGCACTATCCGCAGCTCGATACGACGCTCACGTGGCTGGAATACGGCTGGGACAAGTTTGCGTCGCTGGCCAACTGGAATGCGTTCCGCGCGGCTGATTCCGCCTGCGTGCGCGGCAAGCGGTGGGAGGATATGATGTATACGCCGCCGGTGGCGGTGTACCGGCAGGACACCCTGACCGCGGACCTGTCGTTGCCGCCGCTCTTCGGCGTTGAACGTGCATCGTGGCACAGCAACGCCGGGGGACGCATCGCCGGAACGCGCGCCGTGCTGAACGATGCCGTGCTCGCCGGGATCAACCGTGTTGAGCGCGGCGTACTGTTGCGCGACTCGACCCTCGGCGCGGGGAACGCGTCGGTGCTGAAGGCGAGCTATCGTTATGCCTACGGGTGGCGGCGCCTGCTGGAGGAGCAGCGCAACGCGCTCGGCGCGGCGGTGCGCTTCAGCTACAATCATGACTGGTGCGGGATCGATACGTTCGGGGTCGGCTCGTGCGAGAGCGGGCCGCGCCCATCGGGGCTGGCGCTCTCGAACGACGACACGGTGCGGAGCGCGGCGTTGGAACCGGGGGCGTTCCCGATCTGGTACGCGACGCCCGCCGCGACGCGCACCTACGTGCGGCGCTACGATCCGGCGACGCTTGCGTTGAAGACCGACACGCTGGCCGGCTATCGGGACCTGACGTACTACGGCCTGACGAGCGCCACCCGAGATGAAAACGGGTGGCTCACGAGGAGCGACTACGACAAGGACGGACGACTCCTTACGCTCTGGTCGCCGGGGGACTTCCCGCGCCTCGGCGCGCTCGACACCGTGCGTTATGTCGGCAGCGAGGCGATCGAGTTGTACGGCGACACGTATTACCAGCGCCGCGCCGACTCGGTGCACTGTCAGAAGATCGACGGCAAGGCGACGAGCACGATCGTGAGCGGGCCGGTGCTGGAGACGGCAACCAATGATACGCTCTGGGCACACCTGCCGCTCACGCAGCAACCGGCGTGTCCGTGCAAGGACGATCCCGCCGAGGCGAAGTCGCCGGGCCGTTCGCTCATGGCCACGTGCGACCAGATGTTGCCCTATCCGGTGCACACCGGTTATCGCGGCGTGTACGGCGTGTTGCCCTACGTCATCGACTCGGCGAGCGCGCTGCATACGGCGCGTCGGATCGACAGCCTGATGCTGGAGACCGTCATCACGAGTGTCGACGGCGAGTGCGTGCACCTGGAGGTGCAGATCGACTCCGTGTTCTCCACGACGTTCGTGCTCAACTGCGCGGCCGGTGAAGAAGGCGGCGACGGCGGCGCGCGCACCAAGGAGAACGATGGTGCCGACGACCCATCCCCCTTCAGGGGGACCGATCCCGCCAAGCGGGATCGAGGGGGTGTCCGTTCACTCATGAGCGGAGCGGGCTCCATCACGCCGATCGACGGCGGCTATAAGCTGCGCGTGAACCTGAACGCGGCGAAGGCGGCGCTCGCCGCGCGGCCGTTGTGGGGCGCGATCAACGTGCGGCTTCTGGTGAAGACCGCCGACGCCACCGTCGCGTTCGCGAGCGGCACTGCGTCGCAGGATATGCGCCCGAAGTTCCTTGTGTATGGCGAGTTT
>CAZJYH010000811.1:0-2470 GCA_964549365.1 uncultured Alphaproteobacteria bacterium | reverse complement strand
CTCACGGAAACGCCCCGGGATTCGGCGCGTTCATCGACACCATTCGTGTCCCTGCGGCATCGCAGTACGCCGAGGTCGTCCACGACTTCCCACTCGGCGCGCCGGCCGGTGTGCGTGACGAGCCCAGGCTCGCCGGGCATGCGCTGCGCATCGCTCCGAACCCGGCGTCCGGAAGCACTACCATCGATTGCTCCGGCCCGGGGCGCGCCGCCGGTCCGCGCACGGCGCTGCTGATCGACCCCCGCGGAATTGCGGTGCGCAGCATGGCCTTCTTCGGTGATCGTTGTACGCTCGATCTGACCGGGCTCGCGAACGGGACATACCTCGTGCGCGTGGGGGAGCGGACGACGCGTCTCGTCGTGATGCGGACGCATTGAGGATCGCCCGGGCTCGTGTGCCTGAAGGCCGGCAAGGACATCGAGCGCGCGCCGATCGGTTCGAAACGCAGCGCAGGGACGCTCCGGTAAGCGTCCCTGCGTGCTTTCCGCGCGCCTCGATCTATCGTGTTACCGACAGCGTCCTGGCGATCGCGAAATTCGTGCCCACCAGCTTGTACACATAAGTTCCGCTGGGGACGGGCACTCCGGCCGCATCACGTCCATCCCATGTCACGCTGTTTCCTCCGGCCTTTGCTTCGAGCGCCGTGCTCCGGAGGGTCTTGCCGAAGACGTCAACGATCTCGAGGGTCACCGGTCCGGATTCGATCAGGCCGAAGTCGATCCGCGTGGTCCCCGTCACCGGGTTGGGCACGTTCTGCCGCAGCACGTTTGCTCCGGCGGACATCGCCGTTCCGGACAGGCGCCCCTCCTTCACCGTGCTGTGGGTCACCGCACCCCCCTCGTCCTCCTGCCGCAGGCGATATTGATACGTTACGTCCGCGGCCACCGATCGATCGACGAACTCGTAGGCGTGCGTCCGGTTGGTTGTGCCGTTCCCCGCCTGGAATCCGATGTCGGCCCATTGATCATATGCCGTGCGTCGCTCGACATAAAAGCCGTGGTTCTTGATCTCCGAGGCGGTGCGCCAGTCCAGACGGAGCGCATCGGAGAGCGCCGTCACCTCGAAGGCCGCAAGCTCCACCGGCTCCACGCCGCACGCGGTGCTGTTCTTCAGCCCGAAGTAGGGTCGGATCATCGGGATCCACGAGCCGCGCGTGTTGGTAGCCACCGGGCCCACCTGCCCGCGATGGTTCAGGTGCGGGAAGCCCGGGTTGTTGGTGATCGTCATCATCGGATTCCATCCGCCCGACTCGGTGGTCACCTCGTACCAGAATCGGTTCTGGCGCATCTCCGGGTAGGCGGCGATCGAGTAGTTGCCGACGCCGACCGGCGGGGCATCCGAGCGGATCGT
This sequence comes from uncultured Alphaproteobacteria bacterium, assembly GCA_964549365.1. Taxonomy (GTDB): domain Bacteria; phylum Bacteroidota; class Ignavibacteria; order OLB7; family OLB7; genus JAFDZV01. The sequence goes on along the minus strand of CAZJYH010000811.1, from coordinate 1,120 downwards.
GGTCACCTGTCCCATCCGGCTCGCGTCGCCGCCCAGCTCGAGCCCGGTTTGTCCGAGTTGCGCCACCGTGGCGAAGTAGAGCCCCGGCTCCACCACGTACGCGGTGTCGAGCAGGTACGTGACGAATTGATCGAATTTCCGTCCCTCGATCCCTTCACCCCGTCGGGCATACGCCCGCACCACCGGTGCGCCGAACGGCGGCGAGTTCGGGCTCGCCGGGTGCTTGTACAGCCCATACATCACGTGGTCAGGGGCCGCGTTCGCCGCGCCGTAGAAGGCACGGAACCCGCGCACCGTGTCGCGCGTCAGGATTCGGAACTGCATCGCGAACGTCCCGGAGCTGGAGCCCCCGCTCGGCCCGAACGGCGAGCTTCCTGCGCCGTCCTGATTCGACGGCGGCACGAGGTTCAGGCCCTTGCCGGTCAGCGCCGCGAACGTCGGCACGTCGTTCGTTCCGTCGTCGTACGCGAACGTGGAGCCGAGCTGCAACCGGAAGTCGGTGTAGGTGGCATCGTTCGCGGCGTAGGAGTCGTAGTTCACCGGCAGGATCCGCGCGGTGATTCGATAGTCCGTCACGCTCACCGTCGTCGGCGGCGTCCGCGGCGTGTTCTGGAATTGCGTCCCGCATTCCTGCGCGTTCCATGTCGGGAAGTTCTCGACCCGATCGCGGCCGGCGCCGAGCGATATCACCGATTGGTAGCGGTAGTAGTTGTACGGCCCGGGCTGCGGCGGGGCCGTCAGGTTCTCCACGGACACCGCAACGCCGAACGTGGTGGCGGTGCCGCGGCCGTTGTTGGCGATCTTCACCGACAACGGGATGGCACGGGCCTGCGAGGCGGGCGCCTCGGTGTACGGCCAGTCCACGCGAACGGCCGCCGCCTCGATCTCCGGCTTGTCCGGCTCGACAAGCATCACGTTGTCCACGTAGAACGCGTCGCCGTCATCGCCCGGCGAGCCGATCGGATTGCCGTCCATCTTGCTCTCGGCCCGGACACGGAACCGGAAGTATCGATTGGCCGGGTTGGAACGCGCCCAGCGGTTCGGGATCGGGATGTAGGCACGGTAGAACTCGAAGTCCTTGCCGGCGTCGAACTCGTCCACCATGATCTTCCCGTTCGTG
>CAZJYH010000810.1:0-2474 GCA_964549365.1 uncultured Alphaproteobacteria bacterium | reverse complement strand
GCCGTCGCGGCATGCCCGGCAATGAACAACCGGGGTCTTCGCGAGGAGGAGCGAAGCGACGACGTGGCGATCTCGCCGGGTTCCCGGTGCAAGCCAGTGAGACTGCTTCGCGGAGACCCAAGTCCTTTGGATGTTCATGAGCAGCGCAGCGAGGGATCTCAGCCCGGTGGTTCCCGCGCACAACCATGTATACCCGGATATACAAGTACCGCAGCCAAGTACCAAGCACTAAGCTCTAAATACCAAGAACCAAGCTCCAAATACCGACAACCATGAACATCGAACTCCACATCGAGGAACTCGTGCTCCACGGCGTCGCGCCGGGGGACCGCCACGCCGTCGGCGGCGCCGTGCAGGCGGAGCTGACGCGCCTGTTCGCCGAAAGCGGCGCGCCGCGCGGACTTGCCGCGGGGGGGAGCGTTGGGCGGATCGACGCGGGGACCGTGAATCTCACCAATGGAGCCGGCGCCGACGGGCTCGGAACCGGCGTGGCGCGCGCCGTGCATGGAGGATTGAACCGATGAACGCCGAGACACGAACGCATGCGAACACCGCGCCGACCACCGCAGCCGCGCCCGTGCGGAGCGGCCTGACCATCCAGCGCAAATGCTCCTGCGGCGGCTCGGCCGGGCTGACCGGCAAGTGCGACGACTGCGAGAAGAAGAAGCTCGCCGCCGGCGCACTGCAGAAGAAGCTCACCGTGAACGAGCCGGGGGACGTCTACGAGCAGGAAGCGGACCGCGTGGCCGAGGGGGTGATGCGCATGCCGGCGCCGGTAGGCGCGGTATCCCAGAGTAGCGCCCCGTTCATCAGCCGCGCCGCGACCGGCGGCGGAGGGGGCGCCGAGGCCCCCGGCATCGTGCACGACGTCCTCCGCTCCTCCGGGCAACCGCTGGACGCCTCGACGCGCGCGTTCATGGAGCCGCGCTTCGGCCATGACTTCTCGGGCGTGCGTGTTCACACCGATGCCCGCGCCGCCGAGTCCGCGCGGGCGGTGAACGCGCTGGCCTACACCGTGGGGAGTAATGTCGTGTTCGGCGAGGGGCAGTACGCGCCGGGCTCGGGTTCGGGGCAACGGTTGCTGGCGCATGAGTTGACGCATGTGGTGCAGCAGGGGGGAGTGTTAGACAATAGACTACAGAAATGGGGGATGGATAATGCTCCGATCGGGGATCCAAAGAGGGACGTGGATCTGCAAAGAGAAATGGCGTCGGCGTCTTCGACCCCAATGCCTTCGATCAAATTGAAGAGAAACCGAATCCACTTGACGGAGAATGATTATGGGCATTGGTGGGCGGAGATTGGGGGGAAGGAGAGTTACGGCTGGTGGCCGAAGTATCAGGTAGGTCTCAAAGAAACTTTATTTGGCACAGTGGGAGAACTGAATGGGGTGACCACTTTCAATGGAACGGCCACAATGGATCCTCATCATGGACAGCAGGGGGAAAAGGAGCTTGATGTTGCCTGCACTGATGCCTCGAAGTCCGAAGCGACAGTAGTGAGCGAGATGCGGTCGTTTGCGAGAGGATATAACGGCGAATGGAGATGGACCTTGGGATGGGGGCAGAATTGTCATACGTTCCAGAAGCGTATGCTCGCGAATTCGAAGCTGAAAACAATGTGATGGTGATATGTCATGAAGTATCAGAAGCGATTTTTCAAGAGCTGGAGAGGGTATGTCGTGCCGTACAAGCCGTGCCATGAGGTCGCGGAACATGAGGCTCTTATGCTGAAGAGCTATTATATCGGCGAATACGACGACGGTCTTCTCTTGAGCTTTGAAAAAGTCTTGAATGGAAGGCGAGAATGGATCGACTATTACACATACAATGAAAGAAACTCAAAGCTGCGTAGTAGAAGGACAGTGAAGTCTGACGGAATTGTTGTTGAGCAATTGTTTGATAGTGAAGAAGATTCGCGAGAGTGAAGATTATAGGTTTGTGCTTGTAAAGTGTCTTTGATTAAAATCAAACAGCTTAACTATTCTCGAATGAAACCAGTGGTTTATCGGAATGGTGGCATCCATGACCTCCTTCCCCGCCTCCCCGAAAGTTGTCCGCGGCGCCATCATCGGCGTCGACGTGATGAACCCGCTCGCGAGCATCGTCGCCTTCCAGTATAACCCGGAGACGATGAAGCGGACGCTTGCGCCGCACGATGCGAGGGAGCAAGCTGAGGCCATGGTGCCGAGACTTCGTTCGAGAAGCCGTCTTGTCGTTGCACAAAGTCATACAGGATCGAACTAGTGATTGCTCTCGCACAACCGCTATCCCGAACGCACAACACCGCATCCTTGATGCCGGTGGGCGGAGCCTTGCTCCAACGCAAATGCTCCTGCGGCGGCTCGGCCGGGCTGACCGGCAAGTGCGATGAGTGTGAGAAGAAGAAACTGGCCACCGGGGCGCTGCAAAAGAAACTGACTGTGAATGAGCCGGGGGACGCCTACGAGCAGGAGGCGGACCGCGTGGCCGAGG
>CAZJYH010000809.1:0-2474 GCA_964549365.1 uncultured Alphaproteobacteria bacterium | reverse complement strand
GTGCGCGAACACCCGGATGCGATGTTGAGCGTTGCCGGCAAGTGGCACGACACCGACTATCGCGCGGAGTGCATGCGCTTCATCGCCGAACATGATCTGACCGATCATGTCCATTTCCTCGGTGTGGTCAAGGGGAACGGGAAGCGTGAACTGCTCGACTCGGCCGACGCCGTGACCTTCGTCCCCGTGGCGCCGGAGGGGTCGCCGTGGGTGGTACTGGAAGCGATGGCGGCCGGGCGCAGCGTGATCGGCACGCCGCAGGGAACCATGCGTGAGCTGATCGTCGACGGGGAGACGGGATACCTGATCCCACCGGGCGATGCCTCCGCGCTGGCCCGTCGGCTGCTGGCGCTGGCGGCCGCGCCGGAGCTGCGCTGCGCGCTCGGCACGGCGGCGCGTCGAAGAATTGAAGGGATATACTCGGAGTGCCGCACGCACGCACGCCTTGTCGACGTGGTGCGCGACGCCCTCGGCACGCATGCCCCGCGGTGATGAATGTTCGTGATGCGGGGCATAAGGGAGTCTTATGTGTGGAATCGCAGGGATCATCAACGGTGGAAGTGAGGAGACGCTTCGGCGCATGGCGGCCGTGCAGGCGCACCGTGGGCCGGACGACTCCGGCGTTCGGTGGTTCGCCGAGCATGCGGCCGGCCTTGCGCATCGCCGACTGTCGATCCTCGATCTCTCCGCGGCCGGGCACCAGCCGATGGCGAACGCGGGGGGGACACGTTGGATAACGTTCAACGGCGAGATCTACAACTACCGCGAGCTGCGTGAGGAGCTGCGCGCGCACGGCCACCGCTTCAACACCAACACCGACACCGAGGTCATCCTCGCCGCCTACGATCTGTGGGGCGCCGACGCAGTGCGCCGGCTGAACGGGATGTTCGCGTTCGCGATCTACGATTCCCACCGGCGCGAGCTGTTCATCGCCCGCGATCATCTCGGGGTGAAACCCTTCTACTACGCGCAGCGCGGCGACACGTTCGTGTTCGCGTCGGAGGCGAAGGCGCTGTTCGAGACGGAGGCGGCCGAGCGCGCCGTCAACGCCGACGCGGTGATCAGCTCGCTGCTGCTGCTCTGGGTGCCGGAGCCGGCCACCGGGTTCGAGGGGGTGATGAAGCTCCCCCCCGCGCATCACGGGATCTTCCGCGACGGCGAGCTGCGGCTTCAACGCTACTGGGAGCTTCCGTGCGACGATGCCGCGGGCGAATCGGAGCGTCGCGAGGGAGAGTACGTGGAGGAACTGCGCGAGCTGCTGGAGCGGGCCGTGCGGCGGCAGATGCTGGCGGACGTGCCCGTGGGGGCCTTCCTCTCCGGTGGGCTCGACTCCAGCCTGATCGTGGCGCTGATGCGCAAGGTGTCGAACGGGACGATCAGCACCTACACCATCGGGTTCGCCGAGCGCGACAGGCTGGCCGAGGCGATGCCCGACGATGCGCGCTACGCGGCAACCGTTGCCCGCGCATTCGGCACCGAGCACCACGAGATCGAGGCGCGCTACGAGGCGAACCGGCTGCTGCCCGCGATGCTGCTGCACATGGACGATCCCGTTGCCGACGGCGCGTCGATCAACACATACCAGATCGCGGCCGCCGCCCGCGCGCGCGGCACCACGGTGCTCCTGAACGGCATGGGGGGGGACGAGGTGTTCGGCGGATACCGCAAGCAACTGGCCGCACTGATGATCGCGCGATACCGCCGCGTGCCCCGGGCGCTGCGCGCGGTCGTAGCGGCGCTGGTCGGGATTGCGCCCGTGTCGGTTGCCGGACGCGGCCTGCTGCCGGTCCGCTGGGCGAAGCGATTCCTCCGCAGCGCCGATCTCGCGCCGCTCGAGGCGTTCATCCACGGGTTCGCCTACTTCAGCCCGGAGGAGCTTCGCGCGCTGCTGGCCGCGCCGTACGCGGAGCAGCCGTTCACGGCGATGTATCCGATCCGGACGTACCGCGAGCTTGCCTCCTCGCGCGGCGATTGCTCGTTCGTGGGGCTGATGACCTGGCTGGACACGAAGCTGTTTCTTCCGGGGCTGAATCTGCTCTACTCGGACAAGGCCTCGATGGCCGCCTCGATCGAGTCGCGACCGCCGCTGCTCGATGTCGAGCTGGTGGAGTTCGCCGCGCGGCTGCCGGCCCGCTACAAGATCAACGGCCGCGTGCAGAAGTACCTGCTGAAGCGGGCGGCCGAGGCCTACCTGCCGCGCGAGGTGATCTACCGCTCGAAGGCCGCGTTCGGAACGCCGATCCGCGCCTGGATGCAGCGTGAACTGGCGGACGACGTGCGCGACCGGTTCCTGAAGCCGACGCCGGAGCTGGCGCGCTACATCCGCCCGGAACTGCCGCTGCGACTGCTGGACGAGCATCGCGACGGACGGCAGGATAACGCGCATCGCCTTTGGGGGCTCTACGCGATGGCGGTCTGGATCGAGCTCCAGTCCTGCGCCGAGGCCCGCCGCGCGGCCGCGTTGCCGGGGGATG
>CAZJYH010000808.1:0-2476 GCA_964549365.1 uncultured Alphaproteobacteria bacterium | reverse complement strand
CTCTACATCTCCTGCTCTCCCTCCGGGCTCTTCTCCTGCTCGACCGCGGACCCCGCCGCCACGCTCACGCTCATCACCCAGGCGCACGACCCGGTCGTCTACGATCGGTATGGCGCGCTGCAGCTCGCCCCCGACGGGCGCATCTACCACGCCCGCGGCAACAACCCGTGGCTCGGCGCCATTCGGAACCCCAACGCGGCGCCGGCCCTCTGCGAGTACACCCCACAGGGCGTCGACATCGGACGACCCGGAGCGCTCGGGCTGCCGAACATCATCGACGGTTTCTTCGCGACGGGGGACCTGACGTGCGGCGCGCCGACGGCGGACTTCACGCCGGGCGACACGGCCATCTGCGCCGGGGACTGCCTGTTGTTTCAGGATCGATCCAGCCACGATCCGATCGAGTGGAACTGGGCCTTCGAGGGGGGCTCCATCGCGACCAGCACCGACCGGAATCCGCCCGCGGTCTGCTTCCCCGACACCGGAACCTTCCGGGCCGTGCTCACGGTCACGAACGCGTTCGGCTCCGGCACCACCACGCGACTGGTTCGCGTGCTCGGTCGCGGAAACGCGCGCCTGCACGCCGATGCCCCTGCGAGCGTGAAGGCGGGGGATGAGTTCACGGTTGCGCTTTTGCTGGATGAATCGCTCGATTCGCGTGCCCTGCGCGACCTGACCCTCACGTTCACGTTCCGTCCCGGCACCGTGCGCGCGCTCTCGGCCGATCTCTCCGGCGGGCTGCTCGCCTCCTGGAACGTCGGTCCGGTGACCATCGACAACGTCGCCGGGCGCGCCAGCGTGGGCGCGGCCGCTCCGCCGGGCGCCGCGCTTACGGGGACCGGCACGCTGGCCGTGCTCCGATGCGCGGCGTATATCGGAGCGGCGGACACCTCCGCCATCGGGGTCGATCTCGGTTCCGCCGGCGCTGCATGCCTGGCCGCGCTCGGCCCGCCGCGCCTGGTGGCCGTCGAGTTCTGCGGCGTGCGCAATCGGCTGGTGGAGATCGGCCCCGCGGACTTCACGCTCGATCCCAACCGGCCGAACCCGTTCAACCCTTCCACGGCCATCCCCTTCTCGATCGGGCTCGACGGGCACGTGCGGCTCGCCGTCCTCGATGCGCTCGGCCGAACCGTCGCCGTGCTCGTCGATGAGCGTCGCGCCGCCGGGGCGTACATCGCCCGCTGGGACGCCGCCGCGTTCCCCTCCGGCGTGTATTACTACGCGATCACCTCGAGCGGCTGGACCGCCCGCGGAGCCATGGTGTTGAGTAAATGATGAAGGATGAAGTATGAATTATGAAGGATGAAGGAAGAAGGCTGCGTGTGGAACCGGTGGAGAGGGCGTTGCGTTTGGATGTTGTCGCGGAGTTGACTCCGCGACCGTTGCGGCGTCGCAGCCCGAGAACCGTGGCGTAGCCCGACCGCACACCCCACAAAAACACCCCCAACCTCTCGCCGACTTCCGCGTTCCGACCGTCGCGGTGCCCCAAAAAGTATCCAATGATGTACTGGCGGCGGGCGCGGCGATGTCCGAAATTGCGCCCGCGTTTGTGCCGCTCACGGGAGGGCACACCGGCGGAGGATGCTCCAGTGGGAGGTACTCCGCCTTGGATACGGGCACGCTTATCAGCATGGGGCATACAGGACACAATCCGGTGAAAACGGAAGCGGTTCCCTCGCCGGCCGCGGCCGCGCGCTCCTCCCCGAGTCTCCGGGCAGGGGAGGAGCCGCTTATTCCCGAACACGTCGCGCGCTTCCTCGCCCGCATCCCGACGACGACGGATTGCGTCGAGTGGCAGGAGGAGTTCAGTTGGGCGCTGCATGAGCTGCTTGGAGATGTCGATATCGTCGGGATGGATATGGTGTCGTATGTGTCGGACCGATATTTCGAGGACGGCGAGAGTTCCTCAGTCATCAATAATGCCATGCCGGGCAACGGTCGGTTCGGTTCCATGCGCGTCTGGACATCGCGTGACGGTGGATATACCGAGTTTTTTCTCGATGGGGTCTCCCGTAGCGGCATTCCCGTGAACGAGGCCCATCCGCCGACGTGTTTCGAGTACCGAGACGGCAAGAATCGTTACCTCGCGACGATCGTGTTTCTACGCCATCGATCCAGGCCGCCGATCTCCGCGCGGACGCTCGCGGCGATGGAGGCGATGCGTTCCTTCCTGTGTTCGTTGTTCGTGAGCTTTACCAGGAGCCGGGCGGTCGCCCGGCCGTTGGAACGGCTGCGTAACGAGATCGTCAACGACATCGTGAACGATCTGGATCTGCCCCTCGGCTGTGACGTCGTTCTGACGCTCCAGATGCATGGCTGCACGCGGAGGGAGATGGCCGAAATCCTCCATATCTCCGAACACGCCGTGGCCCAACGGGTCCGGAGGCTGTATCAAATTGCCGGATGCCACAGCGCCATGGAGTTGTTCGGGCGGTATCTGCAGCGGCGGCAGGAGCGGGCGGGAGAGGAGCCGGAG
>CAZJYH010000807.1:0-2482 GCA_964549365.1 uncultured Alphaproteobacteria bacterium | reverse complement strand
CTTCAACGATCCGGACTCCGAGCGGCTCGGCAACGCGCTGCGCCTGGCCACCGACCTGGTCTTCGAGACGCTCCCGGCCGGGCACACGGACGTGTGGACCTGAGAGGCCCACACCGAAACGCCGCCGCGCGCACGGAACAGCCGGTATTCCGGCGACCGGAACACCGCACGGGCGGACCTCCACCGCCCGCCGCTTCGTGAACGACCGGCGCACCGACCAGAGGAGAGCATCATCATGACCGACACGAACATTCCACCCGCCGGCCCGACCGAGGGGCCGTACGTCATCCTCGCTGCGCCGCGCTCCATCCTCGGCGATACCGCGCAGGTCTTCGCCGTCATCGACGCCTGCACCGCCATTCTCAGGCGGCCCGTGGCGCTGCCTGCGCCGGGCTGTCTCGACGATCTCGTGCCGGAGCTGCTCGCGCCGGTATGCAAGCGCGCGCACGCTCGGCCGTCGTGAGCGGGCATGAGCGCCAGGGAAACGTCGCGGCAACCTCGCGGCCGCTTCATCGCGTTCGTTGCGGTTCCACCCGCTCAGGCGATCGGATTGTGGGGGGCTCGGACGGTGGCGTGGCGGGTCTTCGCGGCCATGGCGGTGCTGCCGGTCGAGCCGCTCGGTGCGTCGAGCAGGTATCGCTCGAGGGCATCGATCACCCACTGGTTCAGGCTCTTCTGCCCATCGGCGGCCGCGATCGCGATGCGCTTGTGCAGATCGGGCGTGATGCGGAGGCTGAATGTCCCGGAGAATGGGCGCGCCGGCTCTCGCCCCGTTTCCCGGCAGTGTGCGAGGTATTGATCGATCATGAAGCGGAACGCCTTCTCCGCCTCCGCCGGCGTTGCCCCCTCGAAGGTGAGCACATCGCGCAGATCCAGCACCCGACCGATGATGATCCCTGCGTCGAAATCGACGTCGACGCTCGCGGAATATCCCTTGTACTTCAGCATGTCCATACTCCGGCTGTTCGCAGGAACTCTCGTGTTGCCTCGATCTGGTACCTTCTGGCGTCCCGGCCGGGGTGCGGCCGATGGAAGCCGATCGTCACGCCGTTGAGATCCACCATGATCGCCGAACCGTTTCGCTCGGTGACCGTCGCACCCAGCGCTCTGAACAGGCTTTCGATATCATGCCAGTGAATGTTCGAGCGCGTTGGACGCTCGAAGATGGCGTCCAGAGTTCGTTGATGTTTGGATCGAAGTTTCATGGTATCGAATTTTGATACCGCTCCAAAACTATGGAAAGCGGTCCGTGATTACAAGGCCCCCGTCATTTTTTCCGACGGCCGGGCGAACACCGAGGCGGGGTGAGGGCGGGATCGACGATTCGCCCCCGTCACCGGACGGTGCGGCATGACGGTTTCGATGGACCGATGAGCCGAACGCGCGGCGCGACGCCATGTGCCCGAACGGCGATCCCGACGATTGCGGAGAATTGGAGAGAGAGGAGGTGCGACCGGAACGAATCTACGTCGATGCGGGGCATCGGGGCAACGGGGCCTTGGAACTTAGAACTTGGAACTTGGCACCGTCCGGCACTTGGAACTTGGCCTTGGCATCCGTCCGGCACTTGGAACTTGGAACTTGGCACTTGGCACTGGAACTTGGCCCTTGGCACCCGTCCGGCACTTGGCACTTGGAACTTAGAACTTAGAACTTGGAACTTGGAACGTTGAACGTGGCACACACCCATACCCCATCACCTCTTCCGCCCTTTCCCCTTCCGGATTCCCTGCGGCGGATGTAGGTTTGCCGGGTTGCTCCGCCGGGGCGCCGCGCACGTCGGCCATGTCCGGAGGAGCCGATTTGTCGAGGAACATCATGAAGTATTCGGCAGGCACCGCGCTGCTCGCTGCCCTGGCTGCCATCGTTGCGGGCTGCGTTTCGGACGACCCGACGAACGGGCCATACAATGACCGGCCGCTCGCCGCGGGGGACGGCTGGGGCATCGCCACGCCCGCGGAGGCGGGCATCGACACGGCCGCGATCACGGAGGTGTACGGCCGGCTCTTCGGCGGGACGGAGTTTCCGAACGCGCTTTCGCTGATCGTTGCGCGCAACGGCAAGCTGGTGGCCGAGGGCTACACGCGCGCGCAGGACGACCGCACGAAGGCGCGCCCGATTCAGTCGGCCACGAAGTCGATCGCCGCGATGGTCTTCGGCGTGCTCTACAAGGACGGCACGTTCGGGAATCTGGATGAGCCGATCTCGAACGTGTTTCCGGCCGAGGCCTTCACCGGCGATGCGCGCGCCCGCGACATCACGCCGCGGGACCTGCTGACGATGGGCTCCGGCATCGATCTCGACAACACGACGTTCCGCACCGATCTGGTGCTGGCCCCCGCGAAGGCGCAGGATCGGTATCTGCTGGCTCGTCCGATGTTCGCCGCCCCCGGCACGGCGTTCACCTATCGTGATGCCGATCCGCATCTGCTGAGCTACATGATCCAGGCGCGAACCGGCAGGACCGTGGAGGAGATCGCCC
>CAZJYH010000806.1:373-2491 GCA_964549365.1 uncultured Alphaproteobacteria bacterium | reverse complement strand
GCCTGTTCGCCCGGAGTTGACCATGCCTGTTCGCCCGGGGTTGACCCCGGGCGCCTTGCGTACCGTGCCGATCCGGAGTGCGGAGCCAACACGGCGGCAACGTCTCGCGAACAAACCAGCGGCGCACCGATCGACCCAGGCCCATCGGTGCGCCGCCGAGTCATGGTCGATCCCACAGGCCCCGACCACCGTAACCACCTTCCGGCTCCCCACCGGCTTGCCGTCGGCCACGACGGGCACCGGGTATGCCCCCGGCTTGCGGTTCGCGGCGGCGAGGTCGGCGTGGCTCGCATCACGTGCCGGCCTCACGTCGTCCGGAGCAGCGCCGTGATCCCTTCGCCCGTGGTCTGCGTGAACGGCCAGATCGCGTCCATCTGCTCGCGCGTCAGATAACCGAGTCGCATGCCGAGGATCAGGAATGTCTCCAACTGCATCAAGGCTCCCCGGGCTCCGTTCAGATGCGCGCGGCACTCCTTCGCGACGGCGCGATGAGCCCAGGCCTCGGCGATGCGGGCCGGAACCCCGGAGGCGGCGCGACGCGTCTCGGAGGTGAGACCGGCGATCTCCGCGAGCGGATATTCGCGTGTATGGCGATACACCTCGGTGGCCAGGGCCATGGCGTCGTTCCAGGCGTTCAGCTCGTCGTAGGATCGAATGGATAACATGCTGCCTCGATTGGTTCGCCAAAGGTACGGATTGCCCGCGTCAACGGGTTGCCGGCGTCAGCCGTTTACCGCTGCCGGCGGTTTGCCGCCGCCGACGGTAGCGGCCGGATTGGGTGCAACGGCGCGGCGGTGTGACACGGCAGAATGCCGGGACGTTCCAGAGTATAGATCGGCCGTTCCCGTCGCGCCCCGCTCCGCCGTACGGCCCTGATGCTCCCCTCCCATTCGTGGGCCCATGCCGCGGTGCGCTGCGTTGTTCTGCCGAACGCTCGTCGCGGCCGCCGGCGCCGCCGCGCAATGCCTGTTGGACTGAGGGGATCGCGAACGTCGATACCACGACGATCGGAGTCACGAGAGGGCGGATCACCCCATACGTCCTCGGCCCGTGTGCGCGGGCGCACCTGCCGGGGCGATCGTGCGCACGTGGCGAGCAGCGCGGCGGCCGACACTCGACCTCCTCGAGTGTCGGCGCCGGTTGCGCCGCATGGTCTTCGGATGCCCACCGATGAGCAAAGCGGCGCATACGGCGCGCGTTGCCCCATCACGTTCAAAAGTCCCCGAAACCCCACAACCCGTTACCGACCCCCGATTGCGTACTTCACGATTCTCATGTAGGTTTGCCCTCTTGTGGGTTGGGATGAGTTCCATGGAAGCATCCGGGAGCCGTCTCACAGTTCGAGCATATCGACGCTTCGATTGATGAGCCAATCGCGTATTCGCATCGTATTGGACGCCATGGGAACCGACAACGCCCCCGCCGAGGACGTGCGCGGAGCGGTGGAGGCGATCAGCGACCCGGTGCGCGGGAGCGCGGCCTTCGACGTGATACTCATGGGCGATCAGGCGGCGATCGAACGCGAGCTGGAGCGCGAGCTGGCGCAGCATCCATCCGCCGATCGTTCCCGCATTTCGGTGCAGCACGCACCCGACGTGATCGGCATGTCCGACGAGCCGGCGCATGCGGTGCGCACGAAACGCGAGAGCTCGATCGTCAAAGGTATCTCCCTCCAGAAGGAAGGGGGAGCGGACGCCTTCGTGTCGGCCGGCAACACCGGCGCCGTGATGGCCGCTTCCACCTTCATCCTCGGCCGGATCCCCGGCATATCGCGTCCAACGATCGCCTCACAGTTCCCGGCCGCGGACGGTTACACGATCGTTGCCGATGTCGGCGCGAACGTGGACACCAAGCCGCGCAACCTGTACGAGTTCGCGGTGATGACCGCGATCTACGCCGAACAGATCTTCGGCTACACGAATCCGACGGTGGGGCTGCTGAACGTGGGTGAGGAAGAGGGGAAAGGGGAGGATCGCGCCGTGCAGGCCTACGAGCTGCTGAAGGCCGGGCGTTTGAACTTCGCCGGCAACGTCGAAGGGCGCGACATCCTCAAGGGGACCGTGCGCGTGGTGGTGTGCGACGGGTTCACCGGGAACATTCTGCTGAAGTTCGCCGAGA
>CAZJYH010000806.1:0-363 GCA_964549365.1 uncultured Alphaproteobacteria bacterium | reverse complement strand
CGTTCCGGGGCTGCTGCGCGCGAAGCTGGGCGCGCAGGCGAGCGCCGGGTTCTTCACGAAGCTTCGGATCGGGCTCGCGCGCGGAGTGCTGCGCAACGTCTTCAGGGAGATGGATTATCAGGAGTACGGCGGCGTGCCGCTGCTCGGCGTCAACGGCGTCTCGATCATCGGCCACGGCGGGTCCACCGCCAAGGCGGTGCGGAACATGATCGTCAAGGCCGAGGAGATGGTGCGCAAGGGGGTGAACCGCCTGATCGCCGAGGCACTGCGCGACGAGGCACAGCGCGAGGAGGCACAGCGCGGTGAGACGCAGCGCGGCGAGTCGACCGCCGCCGGCCTGTGATGCGGCACGGTGCCTCCTCC
>CAZJYH010000805.1:0-2492 GCA_964549365.1 uncultured Alphaproteobacteria bacterium | reverse complement strand
GACGTGCTTCGCTACTGCATCCGCCTTCGCTTCACCGATCGCAACTGCGTGACGTGCGACACCGTGATCTGCATCACGCGTCATCGCTACCGCATCATCTGGTGGGATCTGTCGCAGGTCCAGCAGCACGGCAGCGCCGACGAGAAGGGCGGTTCGCGGAGCCTGCAGAGCGCCGGCAACCTGCCGCTGAGCGGCAGCCTGACGGGTGCGGACAGCGCTTCCATCCTGGTCAACTTCCCGACGGTGCCGCCGGAGATCGGTCAGGTGAAGTACATCGGGCTGAACGTGACCCCGTTGGATTCCGGTGTGAGCATCGAGAACGGAACGGCCTCGAAGAGCGGCTATGATCTCTTCTTCGCCGACGGCGCCCTGGTCAGCTTCTTCCAGGCGAACCCGAACGACAACGTCGCGTTGAGCCTGCAGTACGCCGGCCTCGGCAACCGCGCCTCGGTGCGCAACCGCGTCGAACTGGTCTACACGGTGACCACGTCCGAAGGGACCGACACGCTGACCGAGGAGACGGTGCTGACGCTTCGCCGCGCCGGTGCACAGGGCGGCGACAAGGCCGGCCCGACGATCAGCGACCTGCGGAACGTTCGCACCTATGCGATCCATCTGACGAACGCCAACGGATCGAAGAGCCCGATCGCGGCCTTCAGCATCGGCGAGCCCGGCACGCAGCGCGTGATCGCGGTCGGCCCGGTCTCCGGCGGCACGCAGCACACGTTCAGCGTCGCCAAGCGCATCGACAAGGGGTACGCGGTCGGCGCGATGCTCGACTCGGTGATCGCCGTCGAGCCCGGTGACGACATCAGCCCGATCTATGTGACGGTCTCCGGTGTGGATGCCAACGCGGTGACGCTCGGCTTCACGACGTACGACACCGAGGGGCAGGTCATCTCCGAGGGGCAGCTGACGCTCTCCGATCCGCTCTCGGCGGTCGGACGTGATGACGACGGTGGTGCCGCGGCCACGGCGATGCTCGGCCAGAGCTTCCCGAACCCGGCGATGCATTCGGCCACGATCAGCTTCGCGCTGCCGACGGCCGATGAGAACGTGAGCCTGCTGGTCACCGATGCCTCGGGCCGCGTGGTCAGCCGACTGATCGACGGCGAGCGCACCGGCGCCGGCCAGCATGCGGTCTACTTCGATACCGCGAACCTTCCGAGCGGCACGTACTACTACACGCTCCGCACCGGTTCGGGAACCGAAACCCGCAGCATGCAGGTGGTGAAGTAATCCGAAACCTGCCGGCACTGCGTCGCCGCGTGGTCCGCTAACTGGTCTGGGGGGACACACGCACGGAACGCGCACGAGACAGTGAACGGCAGATGAGGTAAACCCCTTCCACGGCTTTGGTCGTGGAAGGGGTTTCGCTTTGGGGGAAGGGCATTGTGGCCTACCGCGCGTCGCCGATCAGGTTCGCGGCGATCTTCGCGGAGGAGAGGACGCCGGGGAGGCCCGCGCCGGGATGCGTGCCGGCGCCGACGAAGTAGAGGTTCGGCACATCCTCCGAGCGATTGTGCGGTCGGAACCAGGCCGACTGCGTCAGCGTGGGCGCAACGGAGAAGGCGCTGCCCAGATGGCTGTTGAGCGTCTCCTGAAAATGAAGCGGATCGATCGAGCGCTCAGTGACGATATGCTTCGACAGATCCGGCATGTAGCGCTCCTCCAGATACCGGACGATCGCGTCACGATACGGGCCGGCTTTCGCGCGCCAGTCGTCGCCGGAGCCGAGATGTGGAACCGGCGAGAGAACGTAGAACGCGTCGCAGCCGTCGGGCGCAAGCGATTGATCGGTGGCGGTGGGGCGATGCAGGTAGAGCGAGAAGTCGTCGGAGAGATGCTTGCGGTTGAAGATGTCGTCCAGCAGCGCCTCGTAGCGCCTGCCGAGCATGATGCTGTGGTGTGGGATCTCCGGGTATCTGCGGTCCGTACCGAAGTAGAGCACGAACAGCGACATCGAGTAGTTCATCCGCGTGATGCGTGCGTCGGTGTTGCGGCGCCGGAACCGTGCCGGGAGCATGTGCAGATACGTGAACGCCACGTCGCTGTTGGCAACCACGGCCTCGGCCTCGATGCGCTCACCTCCCTTCAGTCGCACGGCATGCGCGCGGCCGGTTGCCTCGTCCACCTCGATCTCCTCCACCTCGGCGTTCAACAGCGTGCGGCCGCCGAGGTCCTCGAACAGATTTCCGAGACCGCGCACTACGGCTCCGGTTCCCCCCATCGCGAACCATACGCCCCACTTCTTTTCGAGGAACAGGATCAACGTGTAGATCGATGTGGTCTGGAACGGATTTCCTCCCACGAGCAACGGGTGAAAACTGAAGACCCGGCGCAGCCGCCCATCACTGATGTGCGTGCTCACGTACCGATACACCGATTTGTCGGCGCGGAGCCGAACCAGATCCGGAAGCACCTTCAGCATCGAGCCGAATGTGAGGAACGGCGAGTCGATCAGCCCGAAGCCGGTGCGGAAGATCTCCTCG
>CAZJYH010000804.1:0-2493 GCA_964549365.1 uncultured Alphaproteobacteria bacterium | reverse complement strand
CGGCCGCATCCGTCGTTCGGCGCCGAGGGATGTCGTTCCCCCAGAACATCGTGAAGTGCGGCTCGGCGAACTTGCTGCGCGCCGGGAGGTTCAGCCAGATCTGGAACAGCTCCATCGGGTTCGGGTGTTCGCGGTCGATGAGCGGGAACATCTCCGCGTGGTTCACTCCCTTCCCCGCCGTCAGCCACTGCACGTCGCCGTGCCCGTAGCGTGCGGTGGCGCCGGCGGAATCCGTGTGGTCCACCAGTCCGCTGCGCACGATCGTCACCGTCTCGAACCCTCGGTGTGGGTGCTGCGGGAAGCCGGGGACAGTCTCGCCGTGATACATGTTCCATCCCTCCCGACCCTCGAAGTCCTGCCCAAGCCTGCGCCCTGCAAGCGAGGCCGCGGGGCCCATCGCCTCGTTCCCGGCGGGGTAGGCGTCCAGGTGATGCACGCAGAAGAGGAAGGGGTCCTGCGTCTTCCACGGGAACCCGAGCGGATGCACCGCGATGATGACATCCTGATCCACGGCCGTCTTTTGATCCATGATCGTCTCCATAGTTGTTGCGACAAATATAATGATCGAGTGACGGATGAGGACGTGATGCCGCGCAACCTAGTGTACGGGTCACCCTGAACCGTGGCCCATGCTTCGGCTTCGAGCGGCCGAGTGTTCCGGGCTCGCAGCCGTCGCGGTTCGACTGTTCCGTCCGACTGCGCGGTCCGGCCGCGCGGGCGCATGGGGGAATCCCGGAGCGAATCATGATGTGGGTCATGGAATCCCGAAACGCGTTGATGGAAGTTGCGGTGGAGAATCGAGTCACCCCGTTCAACAAAGCTGGAGGATGATCATGAAGACAATCGGCCGTGTGATGATCGCGATGGCGTATCTGATGCTCGCGACGGCGGCATGTAAGGAGTCGACGCCCACGGGTCCGAACGACCTCGGCGGCAATGCCAACCTGGAATTGACGACCGTCGGCAATACGTTCGATGCGTTTCTCGACGCGGGGGGCTACAACCCGGCGTTCGATCGCATGCACGACAGCGTCGTCATCACCCGCAACGACGGTGGCATCGTCACGACGCATGCGCAGGTGGGGTTCGATTCGCTCTTCGTGGTCGCGCTCGACTCGACGCTCGGCACCACGGCCCTTCCGTGGAGCGTGAAGCTCTCGATCCTCGACACGTACCTGAAGCGATTCGGCGCGACGATCGATACCGCGAACAAGCAGGCGATGAAGGTGACGTTCGACCTGAAGATGAAGGTCACATCCGACGGCATTCAGGAGTACGTCAACGGCAAGGGGGATCTCTCGAAGCCGTTCACCATCGTCAAGTACGGCGCGGCAGTCGGCGACAAATACGAGTTCACGAACAGCGAGGGGGTGAAGATCACGCGCACGGTGGTGGCGAAGTCCACAACCGACGACTACCCGATCGGGTTCTGGCTGATCAAGGTGATCAAGGTGGAGCAGACCGGCGATGATCCGCTCGTTGAGAAGATCACCTACTTCGCCAACCACAAGTTCGGCCTGGTCGGCGTGTTGGTGCGGACGAAGTCCGGAAAGGAGATGAAGATCGGCATCATTCCGCCGACCCTGTAGTGTGCGTCCGCTTTGTGTCTCCTACCCCACAAAGCGGATGCAATGCGTGCCGCGGGCCCACCGACCATGCGTCGGTGGGCCCGTGCTATTGGTGGTGTGCCGGAGAGTTGATGCGCTATATTCGCCGCATGTGAAGAAGAGCGGAAGGGATCGAACCAATCAACGGCGCACCACACATCACCGGCTTCGGCCGCATTGAAATCCAGGGGAGAAATGTCATGAACGCGATCGTTACGATCGACGAAGTGTTTGCGAGCTATTCGGACGAATGGATCCTGCTCGATGATCTTTCGACAACCGACGGGTTGAGCGTGCACACGGGGCGCGTGGCGGCACACCATCCGGTCCGGTCGGTCGTGGAGGCCGCCCCGATCGAAATGCGCCTCGAGCGCTGCGCGATGGTCTGCACGAAGAAGGGGGAGGATGGCTCATACGTCGTCGAGCGCGACTACGCCGTATCGCCGATAACGTCGTCGGAGGAGATCGAGGCGGAGGTGATGAAGGCGGGATAACAATGCGTGGAAAGGGTGTCGGTGGCATCAAAGGCCCGTCGATATCGGCGGGCCTTTTGCATGGGATCGACATGCCTGCCGCACGGACGAACGTCCGGCGAGGCCGGCGGCGTGTGGTTCGCGTCATCCTCGGCGGCGACTTGCGCTCCGAGGCAGAGGAGGTGTGCGGTTCCGGCTCAACGGGTCGGGGCTTCGATCCTGCATGCCGACAAAATCATGTCTTCCCCATGATCCCGGCGTCCGTGTTCGCTCCGAATTCCGGGTGACAGAAACTCACACGGTGTATCATGACGGATGTGAGGATCAGTGAGCGGTGCTGTATTGTTTGATTCCATTCTGATTGGGCGGTAAATATTCGCATGATAAAATCGGGAGTCGTGGATGTTAGGAAT
>CAZJYH010000803.1:0-2497 GCA_964549365.1 uncultured Alphaproteobacteria bacterium | reverse complement strand
GGGACCGAGCGCTGTACCACGGCCGTCACGCGCGCTCCGTCCGGGAGCGCATCGATCGACGTGACCGTCCCTTTGCGAACGCCGTTGAACGTGACCGGCGCGCCGACATCGAGGCCCGAGGCGTTCGCGAAGATGATCGTCACCGTCCGGTTGTCCACGCCGATCCCCCCGCCCTTCCCCCAGATGATGCCGGCCACCAGAATCGAAACGGCGATTACGGTTGCGATGCCTACGCGTATTTCCTGTGCTTTCGAGGATGCCATCGATCGGTTGCTGGAGAGAGGAATGGATTGAACCGGCAAAGATAGCGCGGGCGGCCACGAGTTGCCGCGCACATGGCCGCCGGCCGCGGAGATTCCGTTCGTCATGTGGACGGGGACCGGGGCCGATGAGTGGACACCGGGCGCGAGCATGCGTAACCGAGCCGCGCCCGCAGCCCACCGAGGCACGCCAAACGATGATGGCCCCGCACGCATGCAAGGCCATCATGATCATTTCCGAATTCGTGGCGAACTAGAACGGCAGATCGTCGTCGCCCCCGCCGCCGAAGTCGTTTCCGACCGAGCCGGAGGCGCCGCTTCCGGCGTTCGAGGAGGCGGCCGCCGCGGGCTGGCGCGAGCCGCCGCCGTCGCCGGAATCCGCGCCGCCGCGCCCGCCGTCGAGGAAGGCGAAGTCCGAGACGTTGATCTCGGTGATGTAGCGGGTCTGCCCTTCCTTATCCTCATACTTGCGGGTCTGGATGCGGCCTTCGAGATAGATCTGGCGCCCCTTCTTCATATACTGCGCGATGATCTCGCCGGCCTTCCCCCAGACGACGATATGGTGCCACTCGGCGCGCTCAACGGTGTTACCGTCACGATCCTTGTAGCTTTCATCGGTGACAAGCTTGAACGAGCAGACCGGCTGGCCGTTCTGGGTGTAGCGGAGTTCGGGGTCATTCGGCTGGATATGGCCGATCAACATGACTTTGTTCAAACCGCGTGCCATGGCATGATCTCCTGAAAGGTGAATCGTTGAAGAGAGAGGGTATGTTGGCGACCATGTGGCGTTGAACTGGAGAGCGGATCGAACGCAAGTGGAATATACGTTCAGGGGCCCCGCAAACCAACAGGAGATGCACTCCATGGGCGCCGTGCCTGCGGGGGAAGCCTCCGCAGGCGTTCCGGCACCACCGATCATGGCCAGGAACGCACGATACTACGACAATCGTGACAACCCTCGACCGAATTGGAAAAAATTTGTTGTCTGCATGGGCATGCCGGTGTATTTTTCTGCCGTGAATCGAGGATTATTGTGCCGCAGACTTCGACATCCCTGGGCAGCTTCCGTGCAGATACCGACATCCCGTGCGTCGATCGATCCGAACCCTCTCTACCGCGTATCCCGATCTCTGAACCAATCGCTCACAGATGCGAGTAGTTGCGTTGTCGCAGTCACTCCAAACGCAATCGCCGTATCGCTATTCCAATTCAAGGATCATTCTCTATGAGCACTGCTGGAGAAAAATATAAGGGGAACCCTATTCAGGTGCTCCTGTTCCTCGGCATTCTGGGCTTGGCTACCTGGGCGTTCCAGTACTACATCATCACCTCGGCGTTCCGTACCGCCATGGTGAGCCTGTTCTCCACGCCAACGGCCCGTGATCTGGCAGCGAAGGGCACCGACCAGATCATCACCGAAGATTTCATCCTCGACATGTCGTCGAAGGAATCGAAGGTGAACAAGGACGGTCAGGGCTACGAGAAGGATGGCAGCGAGTGGATCATCAAGACCGAGCGTCTTGGTGAAGAGCCTATCCATATCCAGCCGTGGGTGACATTCGGCATCTTCTCCCTCTTCTTCGGCTTCATCGTCTCCACGTTGATCACCTCGATGTTCCCGAGCGCCCTCGGGTACGTGGCGAACAAGATCGAACGTGAGATCGACAACACGATCGACCGGATCGATGAGCAGACCGGCGACAAGATCTCCCGCGAGGAGATCGAGCGCATCACGGCCGCCAGCTCACACGACGACCTCAGCCCGATCGAAAAGCAGTTCGGTCCGGTGATCGTCAGCGAGATCGAGGACGTGCGCAACGCGCGGAAGTGGCAGCGTAACCGTATCCTCGCCTTCAAGGGCCTGCGCCTGTACATGACGCGCCACTTCGCCGAGAAGTACTCGAACAACGTACAGGGCTTCGCCTACGGCGGCGCGGCCATCCTGATCGTCGTGATCGGTATCCGCGGTCTGAAGTTCATTCCGCCGACGCAGCCGTCGATCCTGTTGGCGGCCATCACGCTCGAGTTCTCGATGCTCGTGCTGCTGGCCGTAACGCTCTTCTACACCGAAGAGGAACAGCGCATGGACAAGCTGATGCGCAACCTCGAGGAGAGCTCCGAAGGACAGAAGTACGAGCTGATCAATCTCGTGCGTACGTCGCAGCAGCAGCAGCGCGACCTTGCCGCGATGGTCGACTACCTCCAGCGTCAGACGGACAACCTGCAGCGCAAGGCCG
>CAZJYH010000802.1:0-2498 GCA_964549365.1 uncultured Alphaproteobacteria bacterium | reverse complement strand
CGAACGGAAGGGATTGAAGCTTTCGGTGGCGGCGCTCTCGGCGCTTTCGGAGTACACGTGGCGCGGCAACGTGCGCGAGCTCGAGAATGTGATCTCCCGCGCCGTGTTTCTCGCGCGTGATACCGAGATCGCTGTGGCCGATCTTCCCGAGGAGTTCAAGGCGATGAAGACGGCGGGCCCGACGTCGCAGACGCTCGAAGCAATGGAGCGCGATCATATCGCCCGGGTGATCGCCGAATCGAAGAACTTCGAGGAGGCGGCGAGAAAGCTGGACATCGACGCGGCGACGCTGTGGCGGAAGAGGAGGAAGTACAACCTGTAGGGGGAAAGTATGAAGGATGAAGGATGAAGGATGAAAACTATAAACCGACCTGAAAGCCGCATGGCTATGCGGTTCGCTCTAGGCCGAGCAACAACTGAGCATCAAAACGCCGTCCGTGGTTGACAGGATACGACAACGTTCCGAGCAGTTCCGGTGTGCCAGAGCGCTCGGCACCGTTGTCACATGATCGGGTGACGCCATCTTACCCAAGTCGGTACAGCACAGCCCCCAATGCGCGTCATGCGATCGGGGGCTGTTCGTGAATGCACGTTCAGAAGAAGCTACCACCTCCCGGCGATACGCTCGCCCTTGAGAACATCCGCGTCCCTGCACAGCCACATCGAATCCCAGCCCCCCGATCTATGATGCATTCCGAGTGCGAACCGGCCTGACCGTGGTCATCGCATGGTGACGGACGTCGATAATGTTGCCGCGCCCTCGTGGATCGCCGATGAGGCCGGATGTCGTCGATGTCGGGCGGACCGTCAACGTCATGGCCGCGGCCCGCTCGACGGGCGTGTACACGAGGGTAAGGGTCAGCGCGCCGACTCGTTTCGTACGCTCGAACGCCGTTCCGGAGAGGGCGGCTGGCGAGACGTCGTGTACCCAGCCGCTGGCGACCGTGCCGAACTGCGCGGCGAACGCATGCAAGTCACTGCGCTGCGTGATGTTTCCGGCTTCGTCCGTATCTAATGTCACGATCATGACCGCCTCGGCGATGTTCTCCGCGGGGCCGACGAACTGAATAATCGTCCGTTTCGTGCCGGCGCGCGTTCCCACCCAGCTTTCCATGCCGTTCTTGTCGGCGCCCCGCAGGAACGTGAACCCGTCACCCTCGAATGTTTGCATGAATGCTGCACGGCTCTTGCCAAGTCCCATGCGCGATCCGGATGGCGCCGGGGACACGGGCATGCTGTCGCCCTCGCGAATGATATGTTCGGGCGCCCGGGCCGTGTTCGTGGTGGGTGCTGCCGCACTGCTGTCGGTGATTTTGCGGACCTTTCCCGATCGCCGGCATCCAACCGCAGCGACGATGGCGAACAGGAGAAGTACGCAGGTGAAGGAGCGAATTTGCTTGAACACGGTGCGGGATTTTTCCGGTGTAACGGTGTTCGGAATAGAAGGAATCGAGTTCATCATGATGTCTCCAACGATACTGTGTGGATGGATAGGTATGTTGTATGATAACGGTGCACGCCCGCCGGCACTCGTGGGAGTCGGTACGGACCGGCGGGCATGCCACCGGAGCCGCAGGCAGAGAGGCGCCCGCGCTCGTATTCAGCGAGATACTGATGGGATGGATAGGGACAGGTATGTCGCATGATAACGGTGCACGCCCGCCGGCACTCGTGGGAGTCGGGTACGGGCCGGCGGGCATGCCACCGGAGCCGCAGGCAGAGAGGCGCCCGCGCTCGTATTCAGCGAGATACTGATGGGATAGATAGGGTTGATGTACGCACGACGGATACGGCGCGCGGGCATGAAACAACGAACGTGAATTCCTTGACGGGCGAGCGTTGCATCGCTCGGAGCATGGAAGAGTGCGCGTGTCGAAGCACGACATGCTGCAACTCGGAATGTTCGGGAAGCCTGTAATTATGGTTCGAACGTCAACTGCCGCACGAGTGTCCCATCCACCTTGTACTCCCACAGAAGCGCCGAGACGGTGCCGTCACTGTTGCCCTGTCCGATGCTGGCGGCAAACGTCGAGTCCGTCAGGAGTTCCATCCCGACGGCGGATCTGTCATGTTCTGCATTGTTCAACCGCACGAGCTGCGCCGGGATGGTCCGCCCTCCCGTGCGTTCGTAATCCGCAATCGAGAAATACCAGTGTTGATAGGTGCCGGACCCCATGCTGAACGTCAGCAGCATTGCCCTGCCTGACGGCGACCACGACCAATACGTCGTTGAGACGATGTCGCGGGGCAACGGAAACGGCGTCGTTCGGACGGCGAGCGCTTGATGATCGAGGAGCAAGGTGCAGGTCGTTACGACACAATCCCAGCCAAGCACATGACGCCCGTTCGGGCTCTCGGAGAGAAACGTCGTATCGGCAGGGATCGACACGTCACGTTGCGGGATGTAGATCTCCCCACCACCGAGCTGCAACGAGTCCTCCGTGCGCGTCGATCCATGCCGCCATGATGAAGGCCCTCGCCGAACCCGACCTGAAACA
>CAZJYH010000801.1:0-2505 GCA_964549365.1 uncultured Alphaproteobacteria bacterium | reverse complement strand
ACGGGATCGGGAAGAACTCGGCGCCGAGCCCGAAGGCGTCGGCGTGCGCGGTCGGTCGCCCGGGGGTCTCGGCCGCACCGATCTCGTACCGGCCGCTGAACGAGATCCACGGCGTCGGTTGATAGGTCCCCATCACCGAGAGGTTGCGCACCGTGTGATCGTCGGCATTGCTCGAGGTCATCAGCTCTCCCTGCAGCGTCGCCGCGTCGGAGAGGCCGATGCCGGCGAATGCGTTGATCATGCGGAACTTGTCGTTCACATACGCCGACGCGCCGATCTGCCCGTTGATCCCCTCCTCCAGCAACCGCGGCCACAACACCACGCGGCCCAGCAGCGACGGTTTGTCGGCGTCGACGGTCGGCTCGGCCGCGGCCAGGTTTTTCGCCGAGAAGACGCCGGCGTTCACCGTCAGCCAGTGGATCCCCTCGTAGGTCAGTTCGGCGCCGACCTCGTTGTAGTTCGGCGCGATGATCGGCGTGCCGCTGCCGGCAATGTCGCGGCGAACGAACATGGTGTGATCATCGTAGCGCACACCGATGCTCGGCTGGATATATCCGGCGCGCAGCGTGGGCCACAGGATATCGGGCTGAAGCTGTACGGCGGCATCGAAGCTCGTCTGGCCGCCGTAGCGGAGCGGGCCCGCATTGTATGTGCCGTAGATGCTGAGGAAACTCGTGGGATTAATCGCGATCGACGGCGCCACCTGCATCGGGATCAGGCGACGTACGTCGTTCGGCGGGCGCCCCAGCTTCGCCACCTGCAACCGTCCGTCGAATCCGAACTCCACAAGCCCATCCCACAGCGAACGGGTCCGCTCCCCGTACAACCATCCCAACCCGATCGAGTCCGGCGCAACCGCCGACACCTCGCTCATCGTGCTGAACCCCAGCTCGTTGCGGATGGAACTGCCGTGCGGATTGTAGTGGCAGACCGAACAGCGGTCGCCGTACAGGAGCGAGAATCGCGGCAGCGCGTTCGCGGTGGAGCAGACCGCGGCCGAGGCGATGATCGCCGCCATGGCCGTGCGGAGCAGGCAGCGCGCGGCCGGTTGTGCATCGAGCGTCAGTCCGATCATGCGTATTGAACCCTCACCGTTCGCGTGGCCGGGTTGTACGTGGTGATGTAGCTCGTGAGCCTTCGCTGGGCAGGCCCGGCGAGCACCCGCCCGGTAAGGTCGAAGCGCGAACCGTGACACGGGCATTGCACCACGAGGTCCTTCGGTGCGTTGACGGTGCATCCCTCGTGTGTGCAACGCATCGAGAGCGTCACATACTCGGTGTCGCTGATCCGCACGATCAGCAGCGGCGCCCCCTCCGGCCCCTTGATCGTCGTCACCAGCCCGTCGTTGTTGTTGGTGAGCGTGCTCACATCGAACTCGTTGGGCGTGACGTCGCTGTTGCGAACGGTCGAAACCTCACAGCCGGCAAGCGCGGGGGCGATGGCCCCGACGACCGTTACGCCGAGAAGCGCGCCGGAACATTGCCGCAGAAAGCCGCGGCGGGAATCGTCGAACTCAGGATTGGTTGAATCCATGCGTGAGAAGTACCAATGTGATCGGGATCGAGCCGGGAGAGCCCGGCCGCGTCGGCTGCACGAGCAGGATGCGAGCCTTGTGCCCGGCGTTGCCGGTGCGATAGACTGAGGCACCGACGCCTGCGAAGGTAACACCGCGCGGCCGCCGAATGTTGCACGCAAACGTGGACGGTGCGCCGGAGTCCTACTTTGTGAACAGATAGTCCTGCGCCTTCGCCGCTGAATGGCACCCGAGGCAGCCGCCGCTGGTCAACGAATCGCCGCGCTCGGTGATCTTGCGCGTCGACGGGTCGAGACGGAAGTACTCCCAGCCGTTGTTCGCCTTGCTGAACTCGCCTCCGCGCTTCGCCATCCCTGTGATCGCCTTCACCGTCCCGTTCTTCGCCTTGATCTCCTTCACCACGATCGTGCCGATCGGGAATTGACCGTTGCTGCCGCGCGCAGCGCCGGCGCTGCTGATTCTGATGTAGCGCGTCAGGTTCGTGTCGGCCTCCTCATGCGCACCGAAAAGCGTGCCGGCCGGATCCGGCCCCGTTCGCGGCGTCGTTGTCTGGCTCCATGAATCGAACGTGGCGACGTCCGCATCCTTCACGACGAACTCACTCGCCGGCGTGTTGGTCGACGTGTCATCCGAGCAGGAGCTGAGCGCCGTTGCCCCGACACACAGCAATGCAACGGCAAGAAGTGGCCTCACGATCATACACGGTCTCCGATTGTGGGTTAGGAGGTCGATCGTCGCGCGCAACCGAGGGGTGCGCCGGACAAACCTTGTTTCAACAAATAGACGAACGATCGACAATGTGTCTTACGTCGCGCCGGGAATAAATCGGAATGGGCCCGGCATATCTCCCCCGACGAGCTCCCGAACATCATGATGCCTCGTCGGCGCGCCCGCAACCTTATCGAATATGGATATGCCCATGCTCGGCACCTCCGGCGCGGCCGAGCTTCCCGGCGGACCGGACGGCCGAG
>CAZJYH010000800.1:0-2509 GCA_964549365.1 uncultured Alphaproteobacteria bacterium | reverse complement strand
TACGACACGGCCGCCAACGCTCCAACCATCCCCGCCGGTCTGTTCGAGCGCGCGCCGTACCGTCTCGTGCTTCGGCTTCCTGCCGTCGGTGCGGGCATCCTTGCCGTCGGAGCCGGCTGCCACGTATTGCGGCGACCCTCAGCGTTCACGCGGGGCCTTGTGGAGATCGTGGTCACCCGCCGGCAGATCTGGCTGCGCACGGTGGACACCGCGAAGAACGCCGGAAGGATTCACTGGTACACCGATATCACCGGCGAGCAGTATGCCGCGGTTGCAGCGGCAATCAACCGTGCACGCGCCGAGGCCGGGCGCGAACGCGACGGAGCCGGGCGCATAAGCGTCACGATTGACCCTCCTCGCAACGAGCGACCGATCGGGCATGCAGACGGCGAGTATCCCGAGGGCTCCGAAGCGGCGCGGCGGCTCGATCGAACGCGGGAGAAATCCAGGCGGTGGGCCTCCAATCTGATGGAGCTTCCCGGCCACGCCGGGGCCGCCCCGACCGACACGAGCGAAGCTCTTTTCCTCGACATGCTGCACGGGAGCGTCGTGGAGTTTCTGGCGCGATGCAACCGGATGCTCCCGGCGGCGCACGCCGTGCGCGGGCCGTCGCGCCGGGATCTCGAAAGCGTGAGGCCGGTGACGTGGATCGAGCGCAACGAGCGCTGAGCGCCGAGTGATGAACGAGTGGCACGAAGTGCCGCGGGAACATGCGCAGCACGAACGAGCATGCGTGTTCGCGTCGATCGACGTTATCCAAACACATGCACCAATCACCCGCCCATCAATGAGCCGAATGCAATAGCAAGGTGGAAGAAGAAGAGTTCGCGATGAGAGGGTACTTTCTCCAAATTCGAATTCGGCCCGCCGAATCCGCCTCCTGCCCGGGCATGACACCCTGCCCGTGAGATGACCGCAATCACCCCTTCCAGCTATTTCTATACAGGGAGATTTATATGAACGAGTCATTGCACAACGAGCGTCTGCAACAGATAACGACAGGCGCATTGGGCCACTTCCCCGTCGGGCGAACGCTCGAGTTCGAGGGGTCCACCATTACGATCCCGATCAAGGCTTCTCTCCCCAACGGGTGGATCAGCACGGAGGAAGTCGATTTTGCGGCCTACATGCGGCTGAGTCTTGATCGTCGTGTGAACAACCAGCTCGGCCGCACTCAATTCGAATTCAATATCGAGGTTTGGGAGTTGCATGGAAAAAGTGAGTTGTTGTCGGAGAAATTCAAAACGGAGGCGCACATCACGTTCAGCCTGACACCCCCACCACAGAAGCAGCCGCGTAGTATCTGCTTCGCGAATCAGGAGGGAGCGGATTTCCCGGCAACCATCATCTACAACGCCTGCTATGATGTCTACATGAACAAGGAGAAGATCATCGACGGGCAGATGGGGCTTGCGATCTGTACGCCCGTGGTCGGAATCCCGCCGCGAAATGTGCTCGTCGCGTTCGAGAAGCCGTTCGAGGATCGCAAACTCGGCATCGCCTTCAAACGGGGGTACTGCTGGGGAATGCGAACGATTTCGGCGGAGGAATTTCTGGTGGGAACAAACCGAGCACGCGAGATCCGTGGCTGGCCACGCGTGAAGGACGCGCATGGAAGCTACTTCGGATCAAAGCCCGGCCGGTCCGGGAAGTAGGCTCACGGTGGGTATGAACGGCGTCCGCTCGCTCGTCGTGGCACGGAAAGCACAACCGGGATATCGGTGGGGTGCATGCTCCCGACGGCGAGATGCGGGAATGGAGCGGCAGGCAGGCGCGGTAGTGCGCGGGACCCCATCAAACAATCGGGGGAGCCGGCCGTAGGCGTCGATGAAACGCGGGGCAGCCATCATCATGATGACTGCCCCGCGCTCGTCGGAGGGGGTCGAGAGGGAGAGAGAGCCGTCGGCCGCCTCCGGGCGATCGGCATGCGCGGAGGGCTTGCCTGCCTCGCGCGAGCCGATGGATTCGATCAGCAGGGGGCGCAGGGGTTGAAGTCGTATCGGCACTGGGCCGGTGTCCTGCAGCCCTGCACGCAGCAACAGTCGGCGTTGATGCACGGGCCGCAACCGGCACCGGCAGCATTCCACGCGCCGGTCCATGCCGGAACCAGGCTCGGGAGGCTGAAGCGGAAGCTGTTGACACCGGTCCAACCCGGCGGTTGCGGCGGCAGCCAGGTCGTGCCGGCCGGCATGATTTTCGGGCCCACGATGTTTCCGGAATTGTCCTTGAACTCCACCGTGATGGTACAGGTGCCGTTGTTGTACACGGTCACCTGTGGACATTGGGCGTGGGTGTGATGTGTTCCGATGAGCGTCAACAATATGATTGCGCCGATCAGGGCCGGCGCGCCCGCGATTCCAAGAGCGAACTTCTTCATAACACTGACTCCAAACTCGACTTTGTCCATCAAGAAGCATACGCAAGAGTGCTGATCAAGGCGTCGTAGAGGGGACGTGGGATTTTCACCGTATCGCGTCGAAAACGCGACATCGAAAAACTCCGAGAGAGC
>CAZJYH010000799.1:0-2510 GCA_964549365.1 uncultured Alphaproteobacteria bacterium | reverse complement strand
GATGGCGGCACCCAACGCCGCTCCCCCGATCACATCGGCGGGATAATGCACGCCGACATAGACGCGCGAGTAACAGATCGCTGCGGCCAGCGCGAAGCCGTACGGACGGAACCGGCGGAAGAACGCGCCGGCGATCACCGCGAACGCGGCGATGTTCACCGCATGCGAAGACGGGAAGGACTTTCCACCGCCACATGGGCGCAGCAGCCGAACCTCGGGGAGCGCCGCGCACGGCCTGTCGCGCCCCACCCAGTTCTTGATGAGCACACTGTTCACGCGGTCGCCGATCGTCACCGCGGCGGCCACGAGCAGCACGCACCAGAGCACGCGGAGGCGCGGGCTGCCGACGACGGCCTGTACGGCGGAACCTTCTCGGCGTCGATCAGCTCCGGGGGAACTCGCGCCGCCGGCAACGGCCGCACTCGGACGGGTGGCCCAGAGCCCGAGCACCAGCAGCAGCGGGATCAGCAGGTACAGGAACGGCGCCGGCTCGGTGACGAACGGCATCACGACGTCGAAGGCTCCGTTGGCGGTGCCGTGATTCACCGCGCGGAACGCCGTGCTGTCGATCGCATAGAAGAATGAGAGCATTGCGTCGGGGGGATGTGTGCGCCCAGGGATTGTGTGGGATCAGGGGAACAGGATGGTGCCGGCTATCACCGGCCGCTCGGCACCCGTAACGCTCGGCAGCGTGGCCGGCACTTCGCAGAGCGCCTCGTTGGCCAGGATGGCGAACGCGATCGCCTCCTTCGCATCGGCCGGAAGGCCCACGTCGTCGGCAGGCATCAATCGCGCCGCCGGAAACTCGTCCGCCAACATCCGCATCAACGTGGCATTGCGGGCACCGCCGCCGCCGACGATGATCTCGTGCACCTCGGCACCGCGCGCGGCATGCATCCGAACCGCCCCGGCGATCGTCCGCGCCGTCAACAGCGTCAGCGTGGCGATCACGTCCGGCGCCACGGCACCGGCGCGCACGGCGTCGCGCGCAATCGCACGCCCGCGATCCTCCCCGAATCGCTCGCGCCCGGCGGACTTCGGCGCGGGCCAATCGAAGTACTCGTCGGCCAGCAAACGGTCCAGCAGCCGGGCGTCCACGCGCCCCCGCGCGGCAACGGCGCCGTCGTAGTCCACGTCCGCGCCGAACAACTCGCGCATCGCCGCATCGATCAGCATGTTGCCGGGACCGGTGTCGAAGGCGATCACCCGATCGGCCGTCACGCCGACCGGCAGCCACGTGATGTTGGCGATGCCGCCGATGTTGAGCGCCACCCGATTCCGTTCCGGATGAGCCAGCAACACCAGATCGCAATACGGCACCAACGGCGCCCCCTCCCCGCCGGCCGCCACGTCCGCCGCGCGGAAGTCGCGCACCACCAGGGCTCCCGTCCGCCGCGCCACCGCAGCGCCCGATCCCAATTGAACCGTGACGCCGTTCGGAGCACGACGCGGGTTGTGATACACCGTCTGCCCGTGCAACCCCACTGCGTCCAACCGTGCCGGTTCCACGTCGGCGGCCCCAAGCGCGCGCAGCACGGCCTCCGCGTACAACACGCCGAGATCCGCATCCAGCTCGAACGTCTCGCGCAACATCATCTCACCGGCCGAGGCGCGCAGCAGACGTCCGCGCAGCTCGGCATCGTACGGCTCCGTGTAAAACGCCATCAGCTCGTGCCGCATCGCCCCTCCCGCCCCGGCGACGCGCACCAGCGCCACGTCGATCCCATCGAGTGAGGTGCCGGACATGACGCCGGCCACCAGGCGGCTGTCGGAGCGTCGGTATCGTTCAATCAGCGACATAGGCGGCAAAGTGCCAGGTTCAACGTTTAAAATGCCGAGTGCCAGGTTCAACGTTCAAAATGCCGAGTTCAACGTGCCAAGTGCCAAGTTCAGAGTGCCAAGTGGCAAGTGCCGGTTCAAGGTGCCAGGTTCAAGGGCCTGCGACGAGGTCGACATGAAGCTGCAGACTTCCCGGATGTACAACGCCCACAACCCATCCTGTGGGGGCACCGAGCTGCCTGCCGCCTCGTCGGCGAGCGTCCCCCCTCTACCGTCCACCGTCCCACAAGATGATTCACGCGACGTCGCAACGGCCATCACTCCTCCACGCGCACACTCGCGCCCCGCCACTCGCGCCGGCGTCCGGCATTCCACCGGCGTCCGGCATTCCACCGGCCGCATCCCACAACCACCTTCTACCCCTTCCGCAGCCGCAGCGCATTGGTCACGACGCTGACGGAGCTCATCGCCATGGCGGCCCCGGCGATCAGGGGGTTCAGAAGGCCGAGCGCCGCGAGCGGAATGCCGACGATGTTGTAGACGAAGGCCCAGAAGAGGTTCTGGCGGATGACGCGCATCACGCGTCGTGAGAGACGGATGGCATCGGGAAGGCGGCCGATCTCGCCGCCGATCAGCGTGATCGACGCCGTGGCCATCGCCACCTCGGCGCCGGTTGCCATCGCAACGCCCACGTCGGCCACGGCGAGCGCGGGGGCATCGTTGATGCCGTC
>CAZJYH010000798.1:0-2522 GCA_964549365.1 uncultured Alphaproteobacteria bacterium | reverse complement strand
GATCGACGAAGCAACGAGCAGCCCGATACCCCCTCTCTCATCTTCTCCGACGACGACGGCTCGCGCACGGAGCTGACGTACGCAGCATTTCGCGCGCTCGTGGAGCGCACGGCGGCGTTCCTGCGTTCGGCGGGCGTCGGCATCGGCGATCGCGTGGCGGTGGTTGCCCACAACCACGCCGACACGGTGGTGCAGTACTTCGCAGCGTGGTGGATCGGGGCAACGGCGGTGCCGGTGAACGTCGGCGAGGACGACGCGCGCATCACGTACATCCTGCGGAACTCCGGCGCGCGCGTCGCGTTCGTCCGCGGCGAGTACCTGGCGCGTCTGCGCGGGCTGATGCACGAGGCGCCGGATTTGCAAACGATCGTGTCCGTCGGTCGCGATGCCGCCGAGGGAACCGAGAGCTTCGGCGCGATCGTGGCCAACGAGGCCGCGCCGACGGTCGAGCCTGTCCGCGATCTGATGAACGCCGAGTGCCTGATCGTCTACACGAGCGGCACGACCGGGAATCCGAAGGGTGTGCTGCTGGCGCACGGCAATCTGCTGGCCGACGCGAACGGCATCAGCCGGTGGCACGGCATCGACGCCGGAACGCGGATGATGTGCGTGCTGCCG
This sequence comes from uncultured Alphaproteobacteria bacterium, assembly GCA_964549365.1. Taxonomy (GTDB): domain Bacteria; phylum Bacteroidota; class Ignavibacteria; order OLB7; family OLB7; genus JAFDZV01. Next base: position 1,904 of record CAZJYH010000798.1, on the reverse strand, counting down.
ATCCACCATGTCAACGGCACGGTGGTGACGCTGGTGACGCCGATGTACGCGGGCTCCTCGGTGGTGCTGAACCGCAAGTTCCAGACGAGCACGTTCTTCGCGCGTGCCGCGGCCGAGAACGTCGCGATCGTCTCGGTGGTCCCCACGCTCCTGGCGTTCCTGATCCAGGCGGACATCGGGACCGAGGCGATGGAGTTGAGCGGATTCCGCCACATCATCTGCGGCGCGGGCCCGCTCACGTGCGAGCTTGCGCAGCGCTTCGAGGAGCGGTACGCGATCCCGATCATCCACGGCTACGGCCTGTCGGAGACGACGTGCTACAGCTGCTTCCTGCCGATCGATCTCACCGACGCCGAGCGAATGAAGTGGCACACGGCGCACGGCTTCCCGAGCATCGGTGTGCCGATCCCGGAGAACGAGATGGCGATCCATGACGGAGCCGGCAACGCGATGCCGGCGGGCGAGCGGGGTGAGATCGTGATACGCGGGCACAACGTGATGCTGGAGTATTACGGCAATCCGGAGGCCAACGCGAACGCGTTCACGTTCGGCTGGTTTCGTTCGGGGGATGAGGGCTTCTTCCTGCACGACGACGCGGGCCGACCGTACTTCTTCATCACGGGACGGCTGAAGGAGCTGATCATCCGCGGCGGCGTGAACATCTCACCGCTGGAGATCGACGAGGTGATCAACAGCCACCCGAAGGTGGAGGCCGGGATCTCGGTCGGCTTCGACAACAACTGGTACGGCGAGGAGATCGGCGCGTACGTGAAGCCGGCGGACTCGTCGTTGACGGCCGAGGAGCTGATCGCCTTCTGCCGCGAACATCTCCCCTCACACAAGGCGCCGAAGGTGATCGTCTTCGGATCGGATATCCCGGTGACCTCCACCGGCAAGTACCAGCGGAATCGCGTGAAACATCTGTTCGGCGATCACAAGGAAACGCAGTTCAGGTAGAACGAAGGAAGAGTGAGGAACGAAGACGGTGCGAGAGGAACCGAACGCCTCTTTGCCGACCTCGCTTCTTCCTCCTTCTTTCCTCGATCCTCTTTCTTTCCCCAGTATGCTCAAGTCGCTGTACGTCAAGAACTATGCGCTGATCGAGGAGGTGACGATCGAGTTCGAGGCCGGACTCAACATCGTCACCGGCGAGACCGGCGCGGGCAAGTCGATCCTGATCGGCGCGCTCGGGCTTATCCTGGGGGGCCGGGCGGCAACCGACAGCGTGCGGCACGGCGCCGAGAAGGCGATCGTCGAGGGGACGTTCAGTGTGGACGGCAACGACCGCGCGCGCCGTCTGCTCGAAAGCATGGAGTACGAGATCACCGGCGAGGAGATCATCGTGCGGCGTGAGGTGAGCGCGAAGGGAACCTCACGCGCGTTCATCAACGACACCCCCGCCCCGCTTGCGCTGGTGAAGGATCTCGGGGACTTCCTTGTGGATCTCCACGGCCAGCACGAACACCAGATGCTGCTCAGGCCGGAGACGCACATCACGATGCTCGACAACGTGGGCGGCCTGGAGATGCTGGTGAACGACTTCGCGGCGGCCCATCAGGAGTTGATCGCGGTGCGGACGCGGCTTCGTGAGCTGCGGCAACGCGAGCGGCAGCTGCGTGAGCGGCAGGAGTTTCATGCGTATCAGCTCCGCGAGATCGACGAGGTGGGGCCGCTGCCGGGTGAGGACGAGGCGATCCAACAGGAGTTGAACATCCAGGAGAACAGCGAGCGGATCATCGAATTGACCACGGCGCTCTACTCGCTGCTGTACGAGCAGGACAACTCCGTGCGCGACCAGCTGCTGCGCGCGCGCAACCTGTTCGATCAACTCATCACCATCGATCCGGCGTTCGCCGAGTATCGCTCGGAGTGTGTGTCGGCCACGTCGATCGTGGAGGAGATCG
>CAZJYH010000797.1:0-2523 GCA_964549365.1 uncultured Alphaproteobacteria bacterium | reverse complement strand
GCATCCTGTCGCATGACGCTGTCACACCCCCTCCCCCTCACCGTTCATTGCTGTATGTCCAGACATTCACGCACATCCCTCTCCTTCGTAGCGTTCGCGCTCGCATCGCTCCTGTTCGCCTCCGCCGATGGGCGGGCCGGGGAGATCGTCGCGGTCGGCACGGCCGCCGCCGACGTCATCGAGATCACCGTGTTGGCACCGGCCGCCGAGGCGCCGCCGTCGGGGAGGGTTGCCGACTGGTCCGTCTCCGGCGCCGCGCCGCTCGCGGTAGGGCGCTGGACCACGGTGTGGGATGAGGGTCCGGTCGTCGCCGACGCGTCGATCGTGATGCGGCATCGGATCTACCTCGCGCTGAACGCGCCGTTACGGAGCGGCACGACCTACACGCTCGGCACGCCGTACGGGACGCGTCGGTTCGGCTTCGACGAGGATACCACGCTCTGCGCGTCGATCCACGCCAACCAGGTCGGCTATCGCGGCGGCTCGGCGGCGACCTACGCGATGCTCGGCGTCTATCTCGGCGATCTCGGCACGCGCCTCCTTCCGACGCCTCCGGCCTATCGCGTCGTCTCCGAGCCCGACGGGTCGGTGCTGAAGCGGGGGCACGCGCTCTTTCGTGCGGCGGACACGGGGGCCGATGCGATGAGCGGGACGATGGCGTACGTGCTCGATCTGACGGGCCTTCCGGCCGGAGGGCCGTATCATATCGTGGTGGAGGGCTGGGGGCGCTCGCAGGGCTTCGGCGTCGGCGATCGATACGTCCGCGAGCTGTACACGGTGCACGCCCGCGGGCTGTACCATCAGCGGTGCGGCATCGCGCTCGAGGAGCCGTACACGCATCACACGCGCCCGTTCTGCCACGTCCGCGCCGAGGTGACGGACGCGGAGCCGGAGAACTTCGTGACGGCGCACGGCCCGCCGATGGAAATCCACGGAGGCTACCACGACGCCGGCGACTTCGACCGCCGTCCCGCGCACACGTTGATCCCGGCCTGGATGCTGACGACCTACGAGGCGTTCCCCGACCGCTTCGCCGACGGCGATCTGAACATCCCGGAGTCGGGGAACGGGATCCCCGACTGGCTGGACGAGGCGATCTGGGGCACGGCGGTCTGGGCGTACCTGCAGACGGCGGACGGCGGCGTGCGCGCGGGGACGGAGACGGATCGACACCCGACCTACGGCGAGGTGAACGCGGCGACGGACAATCTCGTCTATCGCACGTTCCGCGTGGACGGCCACACGACGGCCACGGCCTGTGGTCTCGTCGCGCACGTCGCGCGGCTGCTGCGCCCGTTCGACAGCACGCGCGCCGCGGCGGTGCTGGTCCGCGCCGAGCGCGCGTGGGCGTTCATGGAACGCGGACCGCTGCCGAACCTCCACACCGCGCAGCACATGTACGCCGCGCTCGAGCTCTACCTGGCGACCGGCGATGACCGGTATCACGCGGCGTTCCGCACGGATGCGGCCGCGCTGCTTGCGAATCCGCCGTACCCCGAGCAGTACAATCCGTTCTACTGGAACGCGGAGACGATCCGCGACGGGCAGATCTTCGCCCCGTACTTCTTCAGCTACCTGATCACCTCGCTTCCGACCGACTCGACGATCCGCCGCGGACTGGCCGGGATGATCGCGACGCAGGCGGATGCGGTGCTCCGCGCGCTGCAGGCCAACGCGTATCCGAGCGGCACGACCTATGCCCCGGCCTGGGGGAGCGCCACGGCGCAGGGACGCTACGCCGAGCCGCTGCTGCTGGCGTATCGCCTCAACGGCGACCGCCGTCTGTTGGACGCGGCCGGCATCATGGCCGACTACTGCGCCGGGCTGAACCCGCTCGGTATCTGCTGGGTCACCGGGCTCGGCGCGGTATCGCCGCACGGCCCGACGCAACTGGACTCCTACTTCACGCGCGAGCGCGGCCTTGGTCCGGTGCCGGGGATCGTGCCGTACGGTCCGTTCCGGACGCCGGGCGACATCTCGTACCAGAAGATCATCTGGAGCAAGGCGTACCCGGCGTGGGGCGCGCTTCCGCTGCATCTGCGCTGGTCCGAGGGATGGTCCCTGATCCCCGTGAACGAGTTCACGACGCTCGAGACGATGGTCCCGAACGCCTGTATGTTCGCGGCGCTGGTGGAGCCCGCGAAGCCGAGCGGCGTCGCCGATCCGAGCGCAGCGTCCGGGCACCACGCCGAGGCGATGCGCCTGGAGTGCGCTCCGAGCGTGGTGCGTACCTCGGCGACGATCACGTTGCGCGCCCCCGCCGCATCGCACGCGACGGTGGAGGTGTTGAGCGCCGACGGTCGTCGTGTGGCGCGCCCGGCCGACGCGATCAGGACCGCCGGCACGCTCCGGTTCCAGTGGGATGCCACCGACGATGCCGGGTGCCCATTGCCGAGCGGATGGTATCTTTTGCGCGCCGAGGCCGCCGGGCGCGTGTCGGCGTTGAAGGTGCTGGTGGTGCGTTGAACCCGGGTACGGGCCGGCATTGCGGCGTCGGGCGTTGCGGCGTGCCGATCGCGGCGT
>CAZJYH010000796.1:1540-2527 GCA_964549365.1 uncultured Alphaproteobacteria bacterium | reverse complement strand
TCCTCGCGAACCCGCCGTTCAACATCTCCGACTGGGGAGGCGAGCGGCTGCGCGACGATCCCCGCTGGGCCTTCGGGGCGCCGCCGGTCGGCAACGCGAACTTCGCCTGGGTGCAGCATATCGTCTACCATCTCTCGCCGACCGGCACGGCCGGCTTCGTGCTCGCCAACGGCTCGATGTCCTCGAATCAGTCAGGGGAGGGGGAGATCCGAAAAAACCTGATCGAGCAGGACCTCGTGGACTGCATGGTGGCGATGCCCGGCCAGCTCTTCTACTCCACCCAGATCCCCGTCTGCCTCTGGTTCCTCGCGCGCGACCGCCGGGGCGGGAAGTTTCGCGACCGGCACGGCGAGGTGCTCTTCATCGATGCGCGCAAGCTGGGGCGCATGGCGGACCGCACGCATCGCGAGCTGACCGACGAGGATATCGCCCGCATCGCGGGGGCGTACCACGCCTGGCGCGGCGAGGCCGGTGCAGGGGCGTACGCCGACGTGGCCGGTTTTTGCAGGAGCGCGACGCTGGAGGAAATCCGCAAGCACGGCCACGTTCTCACCCCCGGCCGCTACGTGGGGGCCGAGGCCCAGAAGCAGGACGGCGAAGAGTTTGCCGTGAAGATGAAGCGCCTGGCCGATCAACTGCGCGAACAGCAGGCGGAGGGGGCGAAGCTGGATGCCGCCATCGCGGCGAATCTGAAGGAGTTGGGATATGGGGAGTGACGTGATATCAGTGACGCTTTCCGATCTGTTGATCACGACCAAGGATGGTGACTGGGGAAAGGAAACGCCGCAGACAGGATTTGTTCCATATCGTGTTATACGAGGTACCGATTTTTCGAGTGTTCGTGTTGGTGAGATAAATTCTGTTCCTTTGCGATACTTAAGCGAATCGACCGTTCACCGGCGCACTCTCGTTGCCGGGGATATCCTACTTGAGACGGCCGGTGGTAGTCCTGGCCGGCCTACGGGCAGGAGTCTCTTTGTCACTGAA
>CAZJYH010000796.1:0-1530 GCA_964549365.1 uncultured Alphaproteobacteria bacterium | reverse complement strand
TCGATCTGCCGGCAACGTGCGCGAGCTTTGCGCGCTTCCTTCGTGTCGATCCGGTCAAGGCTGAATCGGGCTACGTCTATTGGTTCTTACAGTATTTATATGCCAGCGGTCAAATGGAGGAGCATCAAGTACAACACACTGGGGTTGCACGTTTTCAGTACACAAAATTCGCTGCGAGTCAAGCAGTGCCTTTGCCGTCTCGTGCCGAGCAACGCGCCATCGCCCACATCCTCGGCACGCTCGACGACAAGATCGAGCTGAATCGCCGGATGAACGAGACGTTGGAGGAGATGGCGCGGGCGTTGTTCAAGTCGTGGTTCGTGGATTTCGACCCGGTGCGGGCCAAAGCGGAGGGGCGGGCTCCCGGGCTCCCTGCGCATATCGCCGAGCTGTTCCCCGCACGCTTCGTGGACTCGGAGTTGGGGGAGATTCCGGAGGGGTGGGAGGTTGGGACGCTTGACAGCGTCCTGGTGCTGCAACGTGGATTCGATCTTCCATCACAGCAGCGAACTCCAGGCGCGTTCCCGGTGCTCGCTGCCAGTGGACCAAGTGGCACTCACTCTGAGTTCATGGTGCGTGGTCCGGGCGTCACGACCGGGCGAAGCGGCGTGTTGGGGAAAGTCTTTTTCGTACATGGCGATTTCTGGCCGCTGAATACGTCCTTATGGGTCAAAGAGTTCCGGCACTCAACTCCCGCATTCGCATTTTATCTTCTACAACGTCTCGACTTTGGGTTGTTCAATGCCGGCTCAGCGGTGCCGACTCTCAACCGCAATCATGTGCATAACCTTCCGACCTTAATGCCATCGATGGAGCTTATTTCGGCTTTTGAACAGGCTGCAATGTCTATGCTGAAAATGCAGAAGCATAATGATGATGAGGCGCTGATTCTCACTTCCTTGCGCGACACGTTGTTGCCGAAGCTGCTCTCGGGGGAGTTGCGGGTGGGGGATGCGGAGACGATTATCGGGGGGGCGGTATGATGGGCGAGCGTGTTTTTGAACTGTCAACGAACATTGAACGCTATCTGGCCGTCCTTTCGAAGCTCTATGCTAACGAGGGTGAGAAGCTGAAGGGGGAAATTGTCGTCAACGCCCGAATTAGAGTGCAGGAAGAAACCTCCTATGACAATTGGGATGGCGGCACATATGGTCATTCACTTTACTTCATGTTGCCGGAAGCTCTCTATCTCAAGGCCGTTCGGCTGAAGGATGACGTTCGAGCGCAAATCAAAGAAGACCTTAACAAGGTTCATAACGTCCAGAATGAATGGATCGATGATGTCTTCATCGAGATGGAGATGGTGGACGGTCCCGATTGGCGAAAGGAGTCCGGCCTGCTTCTGAGCGGCGAACGACCGGTTGCTCCTGAAGCGGAGACGCGCATCTGGGCGGACGGCGGCTATCGTGTGTTCCTGAGCCACAAGGCCGAAGAGAAGGTGAACGCCTCGAAGCTGAAGACGGCATTGCGGCAGTATGGCGTTTCCTGTTTTGTGGCACATGAGGATATTCTGCCGACAAAAGAATGGCA
>CAZJYH010000795.1:0-2527 GCA_964549365.1 uncultured Alphaproteobacteria bacterium | reverse complement strand
ACGCGGAACATCGGCGCCACGGGCGGGCACGCTGGTCCGCTGCCGCACGGCATCACATCGCACCACCGGCTACTCTTGCAGCAGCGCCCCGACGCCGAGCCGCGCAATCAGCCACGTCACCGTCGACTCCGCGCCGCAGTTGGCATTGACGCCCGACTCCTGCAACCCGTCGAAGCAACCGCCGGACTCGGGATCGTACAACGCCGCGCCGAAATCGTTCGCTCCGGTGAACCACCCCATCGCTCGCGCAAGGCCGTCCGCCCAACGGATGTCGCTCGTCTGCCGATGGGCCTCGGCGCATGCAAGGGCCAGCGAGGCGGCGTCCAGCGGCTGCTGATCGAATCGAGCGCGAACGCCGTTGCGCTGCATCCATCCATCGTTCCCCACCAACGAAAGATGTCCGTCGGCGGTCGTCTGCATCTCCAGAAGCCACTCGAGCATCCTGAGCGCCGCCTGCTGCATCCGGTCATCACGCAGACGGCGTGATGCCGTCAGCAGGCTCCACGGCAGCACGGCATTGTCATACGTCAGGTAGTCCTCGCACCAGTGCCACGGCTCATCGGCCACGGTCAGGTACTGCGCGTGCAACCGATCGGCCAGCGCCGTCACGGTCCGCGATGTGCTCGTCGTCATGGCATGCCCGCCGAGATACGCATCGGCACCGAGCAACGCGTAGGCCCAGGCGCGCGGCGAGCTGAACCGTTCCGAGGCGCCGAACGTCCGCTCGAACAGCGTCGCCGAAAGCCTGCGCTGACCTTCGAGCGGCGCCCGGGACGCGGCAACGCCGGTTCCCCACAACGCCCGCCCGTGGGCATCCTCGCTCCCGGCCTCCTCCAGCCATCGCCGATCATACGACATGAAGTTTCGGAATCGCCCGGTCTTCTCGTTGAATGCATGGAGCACGAACGCCAGGTACGTGGAGACGAGACGCCGGAGGTCGTCGCAGCCCGGCACCTCGTGGCCGCAACAGGCAACGATCAAGGCCCGCGCATTGTCGTCGACGCAGTACCCGTGGTCGCGATCGGCGATGTTGTACCGCGCATGCTGCAGAATGCCGGTGTCGTCGGTCAGGGCGAGAAGGTGCCGGAGATCGAGGCCGGGCAACGTCTCGGCAATGCCCTGCATCGGTTCGTCGATTGTGTCGTTTGTGTACATGGGTTCTCGGAATGATTGGTCACCGCGGCACCATCGTGCCGGCGGAGCGCCGGGTCCCTCGTGAACCGTGAAGCGTCGCACGAACTGTGAAGCGCGAACTGCGAAGCGCGAGCCGTGAACGGCGAGGCGCGCGCCGAACGCTATCGCACCAGCCTCGCCAACAGGTCGCTCAGAGCGATGGTGGCGATGCCGGAAAAGGAATCGGACATCGAATACGGAATGATCAACTCGCCGCCGTGCACCATCGCGCCGCAGGTGTACACCACGTTCGGCACATAACCCTCACGCTCCTCGGTGTTCGGCGACAGAAGCGGCGTGCCGAGGCGACCGATCACCTTCGTCGGATCATCCCGATCGAGCAACATGCAGCCGATCGAATACTTGCGCATCGCCCCCACGCCGTGCGTCAACACAATCCAGCCGGCCTCGGTCTCGATCGGAGCACAGTTGTTGCCGATCTGGATGAACTCCCACGGTTCGGCAGGTGCCCGCAGCAACGCGTGCTCGTTCCAGAAATGCAGGTGGTCGGAGAACATGATGTACATGTTCTCTCCGTCCTGCCGACCGAGCATCACGTACTTGCCGTTGATCCGCCGCGGGAAGAGCGCCATCCCCTTGTCCTGCACCGCCCTCCCGTTCAGCGTCAGCACCTTGAACGTGACGAAATCCGTTGTCTCGATCAGCTGCGGAAGGATGCGGAACCCGTTGTACGCCGTATACGTGGCGTAGTACGTGACGGCTCCGTCATCCTCGGTGAAACGAACGAACCGCGCATCCTCGATGCCACGGCTCTCGTTCTCCGACACCGGGAACAACACCCGCTCGGAGATCCCATGCTCGGAAGGGAACCGCACGGTGTAATTGGATTTCGCCAGCCATATGATTGCGTTGATCGCCTCACGCTGTGCCGTTCTCGGAAGCAAACGCATCATGCCGATCGCTCCAACGGCGGCGTCCAATTCGCTGAGCGTGAACTCGTCGCCGAGACGACTCAGGATCTGCGCGCTCACTTCATTGTCGGCCCCCATCTCGGCAACCTTCAGGCCGAACAGATGCTTGTGAAAGGTGCGATCGATGTTCACGTCCGGGCTTTCGATGTACCGGCTGATCGGATCGAACAGCAACTCGCAGGCATGGTCGATCAATCCGCTCCGAAACTCGACCGATGAGATGTGCCCCTCGCCGGTCGCTCGAAAGCTCATGATGAACCGGGCCGCGCCCGGCGGCACGGCGCTCTGGTCCGGATGCAGAACGATCGACGGATTGAACATCGCCGCCGCGCTGATCGAGTACTCATTGGTGAAGTACGCGCCGATCAGCAGCGTGCGCTCGCGCGTCAGCACCGCATCGGACGGAAGATGCTCGGCCACCT
>CAZJYH010000794.1:0-2534 GCA_964549365.1 uncultured Alphaproteobacteria bacterium | reverse complement strand
AGCGTGGAAAGGTCTGGATTCATCGTCTCAAGGAGTGATATTCAACGCCGAAGCCGCGGCCGAGCCGTGCATGACGATATAGGTGGCCGCCGCGTTCGCTCCTGCGCCGATAACGCTGAACAACGGTCCCGGCCACAGCCCGAGCGCCAGCGCGGCGATCGAGAGCACGACCGGACCGATCATCTCGCGCGGCCTCAGATCGGAAAGCGACGGCAGCCATTCCCGCGTACGAAGCGTGCCGAACGCCAGCGAGCGAATCAATCGCGCGGCACCGATCGACGCGAACAACAGCCCGACGAGCGCCGCGAACGTCCAGGGGTACAATCGCTCCGTCGCGAACGCTCCCATCAATCCCCCGACCAGCCCCCACCAGCCGACCAGGCCCGGAGCCCCGAGCACCAGAAGGATCGCAACGAACAACAACGCGCTGAACCTCGGCATCAACCGCGCCAGGCCTCCGAACTCCGTGGCAATGCGTTCGCCGACGCGCGACTCGAGCGTCCCGACGAGCAGCAACAGCAGCGTGGAGGCAAGGCCGTGCGCGATGAGCTGGAAGATCGCGCCGTTGATGCCGAACGCTCCGGCCGAGGTGAAACCGAGGAGAACGAACCCCATCTGGGCAACCAGCAGGTGCGCCGTGATGCGGCGCGGTGCACGCTCCACCGAGGCACGCAACCCCGCCAGGACGACGCCGGCGGCGGCGATCGCGGCGAGCGCCTCCATCGCTCCGCTCTGCCTCAGGACGTCCGGGAACAGCAGAATGCCGACACGCAGGATGCCGTACCCACCAACAGTCGGGACCGCCCCCCCCACCAGCAGCGCGACCTCCAGCGGAGCGGCCTCGATCGCATCGGCGAACCAGGTATGCAGCGGAACCATCGGCACCATCAACGCGAATCCGGCAAGCAGCAGCCAGAATGCGATCTGTCGCAGCGCCGTGCAGCCCGCGGCGTCGGGCGCCAACAGCGTCCCGCCGGCGATATGTTCCGCGTTCATCAACGCGGTGAGGTTGAACGCGTGCGTAACCGTGCGGCCGTGCGGCGTGGTGTTCGAACACAGGACGATCGCCGCGGCCGCGAGCACGATGCACGCACCGCCGAACGCCGCCGTGAGCGAGAACTTCATGGCCGCGGCGGCCCCACGCTCGTTGCGCAGCCCCCCGATCAGGAAGGCGAGCGCGACGTGCGCCAGTCCAAGGAAGAGCATGATGAGGAAGAGATCGAGCGAGACGATCACGCCGGTGATCCCCACGTCGGCAATCAGCAGGAGCGCGAACATGGCACGCCCGGACGGCCGCGTGCGTGCGGCCACCAACATCGAAGCGGCCGCGACAGCGGAGACCAGCACCACCAACGGCATCGAGAGTCCGTCGATGCCGAGCATGAAATCGATGCGGATCTTGTCGAACGCCACGGTGCTCAGATCGAGCCAGGGGACCTGCGCCGTGAACTGCATGCCGGCCTGGTCATACACCCCCGCCGGCCGCGCATCGAACAGCACGCAGATCAGCACGGCCACGAGCAATTGCAGCGCCACGGCCGTGATGCCGGTCCGCCGCACCGCCGCGGATTCCCGCGGCAGCACCAGCACCGCGGCGAGACCCGCCAGGGGCAGACAGAGGAGAAGGACGAGAAGTGTGCTGTTGTCCATCCGGATGATGGTTGCGGAAATACGGAACGCGATGATGTATCGCCCTGAACGAGACCCGGCGCCGCGTAATGTCTCAGGTTGGAGAATCTCAACAGCGTGGATGCCTGTCCCGGCACAATGTCCCGACTTGTCGTTCCGGTGCCGGCATCCCGATCCCATCGGGGCGGAAGCGGGCTCTCGAAGAGCCGCGAAGCGCATCTCTCCGGTATACACGTGGATCCCAGCGTGCGCGGGGATGACAGGCAACGCTCTTTTCGTTACGCTGGATTGAACTCCAGAGCGAAACCGATAGACCACCCGGCGCAGAAGATACAGAGCACGGGCATAGCGACATTCTGTGCCGCAACCCGGCGCATCTCACACGTGGCGCATCACACACGTGGCATATCACACACGTGGCATATCACACCGCCTCACGCGTGCCGTGATCGCTCGACGACACGAGCCGCGCGTTCAGCGCAGCAGGAAGAACAGACCGATCACCGCAACCGCGGCGATCAGCACATACTGTTGAACGCGCCCGGTGTGAAGCTGCCGCGAGAGCAGGCCGAGGAACTGCGTAAGCCCGGCGAGGAAACGCGAGGCCCCGTCCAGCACGGCGGCATCGACCCATGCCCCGGCCCCGGCCAGAGCACGCATTCCGTCGGCCGCACGGTTCGAGATCCCTTCGAACACGTTGGTCTCGATCCACCCGGCGCCGCGCATCAGGCGCCCACGCCGGACCCCGCGCCATGCGAACGTCGCCGCAAGCAACAGCCCCAACGCACCGATCCCGGCCTGCACCCAGATCCTGTACGAGCTTGAGACCTCATCGAAATCCCGGATCGAGCGAGCTTGATTTCCAAAGCCGCAGTACACGGTATCGCGATGGCGGAGCCTGTCTT
>CAZJYH010000793.1:994-2536 GCA_964549365.1 uncultured Alphaproteobacteria bacterium | reverse complement strand
CACCATGTCGGCGGTGAGCATCAGCGCGGACTGCACGATCAGCCCAACGGCAACCCCGTGCAACAACGGATTGCCGCGAAGCAGGAGTGCTCCGATGATGCCGCACGCCAGCAGCGCTGCCTCGATCCATTTGTAGACCGTGAAGTTGCGCTGCACCACCTCCATCCGGGCCCGCTCCTGGTGAACATAACGCCTCGCGTCGCCCCGCACCAGATCGCGAAGAGCGGCAGCCTGCGCGTCCGTTCGGAAGTAGATCGTCGCGCCGACGATCAGCTGGATCGCCGCGATCGCGATGAACGGATACGCCATGCCTTGGAACGCATGCGCCGTCGCCAGCAGCCAGACACCGACGGCCACCGCCGTGGCGCCGAGGCCGATGAACAGAAGGCTCGCGCGCTTCTCTCCGGAAAAATATGCATCGATTGCGGCCAGCATGCCGGCAACATCGAACTCGGACATAGTGCCGATCTCCGAATGAACCAACGGTGAGGATGAGGCAGGGACTGTCGGGCGTGCTCAGCGATCACCAACTCTCGCGGTCGCCGTCTCCTCGATGTAGAGGATCGTGGCCGCAACCACGCCGACCGGCAACAGCAGGAGATTGACGATCGGCACGATCGCCATTGCAACGGCCACCAGGCCGAAGCCGAGGTACAACAACTTGCGCTGCCACACGAAGCCGACCTTCCGGCCGAATCGGTCGATGTGGCGCTCGAACGCGAAGTCGCTGAAGTCGATCGAGAGCACGAACGCTGCATACAGCGCCGCGAGCAACGGCTGCAGCAGCACGCCGACGATGGGGATGAACTGCGTGAGAAAAATGGGGGGGTAAAGCAGGAGAAACATCACGAGGCGTCCGAGCGCGGTTGTCACGCTGCGCCTCGCATCGGTGAGCACCGTGGTGGTGCCTGTCGGCGCCGCGCCGGTAAGGTGCGTTTCCACGGCCGCCGACAACTTCGAGTTGAACGGCGCCGCGACGATGTTTCCAATGATGACGAAGAGAAAGAACGAAGCGAGGATCACGGCCATCGCGGCCAGAACCTGGAAGACGCCGCGCATCAGGTCGCCCCAGAATCCGGAGCCGTGCACGAGACCGCCGACAAGGCTGACCGTTCCCCAGACCGCGAGCGGCACACCGACGAGAAAGATCACGACGTTGATCCCGAGCGGCATCATCGCTAGGCGCCGCAGTTGCGATTGCGAGGAGAGCAGTCGCACGGCGCGAAACGGCGCGGTGAACCCACGGACAAAATCACTCATCTCGGTGCATGCTGAGATTCCGCTTCGTTGACGTCCGTCACATCCAGCCGATCGCCGACGTCCCGATCGATTCGGTGCCGCCGCGATGTGTCAGGCTACAGGCTCTCCAACTCCGCTTCGAGCAGTTGGCGCTCGTAGATGCGCGCATACTCGCCGCGTGCGGCAAGCAGCTCCTCATGCGTCCCACGCTCGGAGACGGCCCCGGCGTCGAGCACGATGATCTGATCGGCATCCTTCACGGTCGAAATCCGGTGGGCGATCAGGATGCTCGTCCGTTCCCTC
>CAZJYH010000793.1:0-984 GCA_964549365.1 uncultured Alphaproteobacteria bacterium | reverse complement strand
CCGACCGCAGCCCGCGAAGTATCTCCTCCTCGGTCTCGGTGTCGACGGCGGAGAGCGCATCGTCGAGCATCAGGATGCTGGGCCGTCGCAGCACCGCGCGCGCTATCGACGCCCGCTGCTTCTGCCCGCCCGAGAGCGTGATGCCCCGTTCGCCGACGATCGTCTCGAAGCCCGACGGAAACCGCTCTACGTTCTCGTACAACTGCGCCAGCTTCGACGCCTCCACCACCTCGTCGTCGGATGCATCACGGCGACCGAAGCGGATGTTGCCGGCGATCGTGTCGGAGAAGAGGAACGTCTCCTGTGTCACCGTGCCGATCGCCGAACGAAGCGTGTCGAGCGGGATGGCCTGAATCGGCCGACCGTCGATCAGGATCTCCCCCTCGGTCACGTCGTACAGGCGCGCGATCAGGTTCACGATCGTCGTCTTCCCAACGCCGGTGCGCCCGATGATCGCCAGCGTGCTGCCGCGCTCCACCGTGAAACTCACATGCCGCAGTACCCACGGCAGCTCCGGCCGATAGCGAAACGAGACGTCGCGGAACTCGATGCGCCCCGCGATCGCCTTGATCGTCGCGTCGGTGGCGGCGGTGTCGGCAACCTCCGGCTTCATGTGGAACACCTTGTTCAGACGTCCCATCGAAACGATACCGCGCTGTACGAGGTTGGTGACCCAGCCGACCGCGATCACCGGCCAGATCAGCTGCGAGATGTACGCGAAGAACTGCGTGATGTCGCCGATCGTGGCGCGCCCCTGGCTCACCTCCCAGCCGCCGGCCGCCAGCACGATCAGCTGCGACAGGCCGATCAGCGCCATCATCACCGGCATCATCAGCGCCTGCGTCTTCACCAGCTTCATGTTCTTTGCCCGGTACAGCTGGCTCAGCTTCGCAAACGCGCTGACGGCAAACGTCTCCTGCACGTACGCACGCACCACGCGAACGCCGGACATGTTCTCCTGTGCGTGCGAGGTCATGTCGGCAT
>CAZJYH010000792.1:0-2537 GCA_964549365.1 uncultured Alphaproteobacteria bacterium | reverse complement strand
CGGGGCCTTGAGCTCCTCAACAGTCGAGCGCGTCCGTGCTGGGAGGCGTTCCAGACGGCTCTCGGCATCAACTCGACGGATGCCGAAGTGGTGGCTTTTCGACTCGTGCCCGCGATCGCCGCGGCCGGACGGCTCGATTGGGCTGACGTCGGGTTCCGATTCCTGATCGCTAAACAGGTAGAGGAGGCGGAGAATCTTTGGAGCACGCTGCAGCGGGAGAACGAGCAACGCCAACAGATCGAACGGTCCCTGCGCGAACGTGCAATTGAACGGGCCCGTGAACTCAAGTCGCAATCCATCATCTTGTTCTTTGAAGATGGACACGCCGGTGTCCACGGGATTACGGCAAGTCGCCTAGTAGAATGTTTTGGTAAACCGACCGGGATCTTTGCTCCTCGAGGTAGTGGCGCAAGGGACGCCGCCGGCCCACCCGACGCTGCGGTGGCGACGGGTTCATTTCGCAGTGTCCCCGGCCTCAACATTCACCGCGTGATCGGTGCGGTTGCCAGAGCACACCCTGGCCTCGTTGTTTCACATGGCGGGCACGCGGGTGCGGCGGGCGCCGTGGTGCCACTCACGATGATCGATCAGTTCGCTGCGGCGTTTGAGCGAGAGGTCAGATCTTCCCGAGGCACCGACGAGATCCCGGGTCCGCTTCTCCTTACCGACGGGACCCTCACCGTGTCTCTCCACACAGTGGATGTAGTGAGGGCGATCGAAGAATTCGGGCCGTGGGGACGCGGCTTCGACTACCCGATGTTCTCGGGTGAGTTCACGATCAGCGAGGTGCGGTTTCTCACCGATGGGAAGCATGTGCGCCTCGGCCTGGAGCGCGACGGTGCTGAACTGACTGCGGTCTGGTTCAACGTAGCGGAGCAGATCGATGTGGCGCTGCTGCTCAAGAGAAGTCGATGGATGATGGCGTACCGATTAAAGATAAACCGCTTTCGAGGAAAGGAGACTCCGGAGCTCCTGATTTCCGGAGGAGAGAAGATCGCATGACAAGGACTTCAGGGTCGGTTCCGGCTGGCCTGGACTGGGTCAACGTCGGTGGGCCGCGGCGCTTGCCCGTCTTCTACGGAGTAGATGGAATGATCGTGGAGCCGTTCGTCGAATATGGCCAAGCGATCGCCCGAATGAAGGTTGGCCATTCCGATCAGGCGTTCCGCACATCGATGGACGATGTCGGGTACCACCTCGGCTCCCTGAATGAATATCTCGCCGTACGTGGACTGGAGTGGAGGTCCCTCGACGACGAGTCGCTGCTCGCATACAGAACCTACCTGGAGGCTCGCTCTCTGGGTCGCAGTCGGACGCGCTCACCGCTTTCGGCGAAAAGAAACATCAATCGATATCTGCGGACCGTATACCGCTTTTATTCATGGGCGCAGGACAAAAATCTGTTGAAGGAGCATGTGGACTGGCCGGAAGGCCTTATCCGCTCCAGGCTGCCTGAGCAATTTGGACGAGACATACGGCGTGTGCCTGCCGAGCAGTTGTATCCGCTTTGTTTTGTTCGATGCGGTGAAGGCTCTCGGCAAACCTACCAGTATGTTGCGACGGACTCTGATATGGACCGGCTCGTCGCCCACTTCTTCGAGAACAATGGATTGGACGTTGCGCTCCGCAACGATGCCATCCTGGCATTGGTGAACGAGGTTGGCTGGCGGCAGGGATCGTTGAATTCGCTGAATATCGATAGCTTTAGCGCGGAAGCGCTGGCGCGGGCGGATCGGGACGGCTCCGTGCTCGTAACGCCACCGAGACAGAAGCGAGGCTACGAAAACGCCTTCGAAGTCCGGGCCATCACTGTGATGCGTATTCACCAATACATCATCGGCGGTCGGCAGGTTCTCATGGAGAAGAAGGGGTGGACAGAAGAGCAATGCGGTGGTGCGCTTTTCATTGACACGGTAAGCGGGAAGCGTCTAGCCCGAAAGAGCATCACCGAGATCTTCTCGCGCGCGTTTACCGCGATTGGCGCTCCGAAAGGCGCTGGGATTCACGCGATGCGGCGCAAATGTACGGACGACACGACGGACGTCGAAGTCGAGGCTCGGAAGCGGGAAGGACGCACGCTTGACCCGATGAACATCGCAATCGTCCTGAAGCGGAAGCTCGGTCACGGCAACTTACAATCCCAGGAAGCCTACGCACGAGCGATGGTCAGAGCGACTTATAAGTCGTTCGAGCGCCGACAGCAGGACCGCATCCGGGAACTCGAAGCTGAAATCACCCGTCTGCGTGCGACGATTGTGTCGTTCGATACACCATGCGGCGACGAACAACGGTGCCAGAAGCAGTCGCCCGTTGGCGCCCGCTTACACACACCATAAGCTGCCGAGAAGCCGTGCCTCGAAGCATTGAGGAGGTGCGCCCGCCCCCAGGGTCACGCTGACCCATTCACTTCGTGGCGTGAGGAAAGTTCACTCATGAGCAACGTCGACGGCCGCGCCGTACCGCTGCCTTCCGGCGACGCCGTCTGGGAGAGCTGGGTAAAGCATGTCGCGAGCGCGAAATACCGGGTCGCTCCGAAC
>CAZJYH010000791.1:0-2540 GCA_964549365.1 uncultured Alphaproteobacteria bacterium | reverse complement strand
TGATCGGATCGAGGATCATGCCGCTCTCGGAACGCTTGACGCGCTGCACCTGCTCCGCCTGCTTCTGGATCGACATGTTCTTGTGCAGAATCCCGATCCCCCCTTCACGCGCGAGGGCCATCGCCATCGCCGACTCGGTGACCGTATCCATGGCGGCCGAGACAAGGGGAATGTGCAGTCGTATTGAGCGTGTCAGTTGCGTGGCGAGGCTGGTCTCGCGGGGGAGGATGTTGCTGTAGCGCGGAACGAGAAGAACATCATCGTATGTCAGGCCTTCACCGATGATCTTCGAGCTGGTCATAGCGGGGAGTGCGTTCATTCGGGAGAGTAGGGGGATAAGCTCCCCGTGAAAATTGGAAGCCGTAAAGTTACCCAACCGGCACCGCACGCGCAAGGAAACGCGGCGCGGCTTCCTGTCTCAGTGTGCGACCCGACCTCGGTGTGCGGCCCGACGGGATCGACGAGGCAGAATGGATCGCATTCCGAGAATGTCCGGCGCGGTTCGCGGCCGCGAACCGGCCCGCACGGATACCCGCCGGCGCGGCGAATGGCATTGATGCGCGCGAATATCCTCCATAGCTATCGGATGTGAACCGCGGATCGTGACGAGGTGGGTGGATCGCGGTGGGCACATTTATCGTAGCTTTGCAGACACCGATGGCTGACCGACGTTATACGATCAACGCGTTTACGATCACCCTGGAAACCGCTCCGGACGAGGCTTCCGGGGCAGGTGTGCCGGGTGCATCCGCCGCCGACATCGAGCGCTCCACGATGGAACTGCTCGCGCTGTTGGAGTCGTTCGACGTTCGGGCGACGTTTTTCACATCGGACGATGTCGCCCGCATCACGCCCGGCCTGCTTCGCACGATCGACGAGGCGGGGCACGAGATCGCCATCCTCTCACGCCGCTTTCATACCCCGTTGGATCAACTGCTCCGCTTTCGCGAGGAGATCGCCGGAACCAAGGCACGGGTCGAGGATGTCTGCGGCCACGAAGTCGTGGGCTACCGTTCCACGCCGATCAGCAACGGCTGGCGCTCCCCCGCCAAGGTGGAGACCCTGGTGCAGGAGGGCTTCGTCTACAGCTCCAGCACGTATCCACGGCAGGGCCTCACGCCGCTGATCCTGTCGAGTTCGATGCAGGCGCATCGGCTGGCGACCGAGTCCGGCCCGTTGTGGGAACTTCCGCTGACGAGCTGGCGACCGTTCGGCATAGGAATCCCGTCGATACGCACCGGCGGCGGCACGCTGTTGAGCGCGCTCCCGGGCTGGATGTTCGCCCGCGGAGTCGACGGAATGAACCGCCACGGCGAGCCGGCCATTCTCTACGTGCACTCCTGGGGGCTCGACAACACGGCGCACGACTACGGCGCGCTCCCACTCCGTGAACGCCTTCTGACGTATGGGCCGCGGGAGGAGACGCTGGCCAAGCTCGGCTCCATCTTCCGCATGTACCGATTCGGCAGCATCATGGAGGCGTTCGCGTCGCGCCTGACAACCGAATCGAACCGCCCCACCCACCCGCGCCGCACGAGCATCGTGCGGCTCGACCCCGCGTGACGGCGCCACGGCACCGTTCACAATCACCCGTTGTCCATTCGCCCGCGCGTCGAGGGAAACGCGTTGCCGCCATGACGCGGCTGTGTTCGATTTCTTCGTAACTTCGCGGCTGATTTCGATGACTCTCAGGACTAATCCCCAATAGTTTCGTCCCATGCACGACACGCATTCGAGCGAATCGATCGAGGAGATCGCCGGACCGATCGAGTTCTCCGCCGACGAGCTGGCACGCGTCGCCAAGCTCAAGGCGCTGTATCCCAATCCGAAGTCGGCGATCATGCCGGTTCTCTGGATGGCCCAGAAGAAGTGGGGGTGGCTTTCGACCAACGTGCTGAAGTATGTGGCCGAGGTGTTACAGCTTCCGTACTCCCACGTCTACGGAGTGGCGTCGTTTTACACGATGTACTTCAAGAAGCCGATGGGGAAGTATCACGTCCAGGTGTGCACCAATGTCAGTTGCATGCTGCTGGGCGGTGAGGCTCTCTACAAGCAGGTATCCGACCGATTCGGCATCGGACACAACCAGCGAACGGCCGACGGGACCTTCTCGCTGGAGGAGGTGGAGTGCATGGGGGCCTGCGGCGGGGCGCCGATGGTGGCGATCAACGAGGATTACCACGAGAACATCACCCCCGAAGCGTTGGACCGTCTTCTCGACGGGCTTGCCGGGACACCGTAAGAAAGTGTTGCATGTGGAGCGGGAATTCCCGTTCTTCCGGTTGTGGAGAAGGAATCGGCGCGGGAACGAAAAAAGTTGCCCCGACGCACCGATCCCGACGAAACATTTTCCAGGTTTGATAGTCCTAACGCCATTATCGGGATGATCACATCCCACGCGCGATTGAACACGACTCGTACTTGGATGCAACGATGATACAATTCGCACTCCTCTCGCACCGCACCAAGCGGTACCTGCTCCTCCTCGGAGCGCTTCTCCTTGCGGCACCGTACGCGCTGCACGCCGGCTCGGTGGGCGG
>CAZJYH010000790.1:0-2543 GCA_964549365.1 uncultured Alphaproteobacteria bacterium | reverse complement strand
CCCTCAAGACGCGTCGGGTCCATGTTCTTCGCCTCGGCCGACTTGGGATCCGGTTCGGCAACGGCGTTGCGCTTGCTGCCGAAGCCCTGCGTGCCGGCGATCTTCGCGGGGCTCACGCCCTGCCCCAACAGCCACGTCTTGATGCGCGCGGCACGAAGCTCGCTCAACTGCTGGTTGCGTTTCTCGTTCCCCTCGCGCGAGGCATGCCCTTCGATCATCACGATGATGCCGTCGCACTGCTGCACGTAGGCGAACAGCTTCTGCAGATTCTCACCCGTCTCGGTGCGGGTGGTGTCGAACTGATCCGTGTTCACGATGAAGTAGATATCGGAGAAGTTCAGCACCGTTCCCTTCTTCGGCGCCTCGGCCGCGGGGCAGCCCTGTGCCGAGATCACGCCCGGCACCAGCGGGCATCGGTCCTCACTGTCGATCACGCCGTCGCCGTCGGTGTCGGGCTTCAACGGATCGGTCTTCACGCGGAAGATCTCCGCGTCGTCGGTGAGGCGATCACCGTCGGTGTCGCGGTTCAACGGGTTGGTCTTGTACTTCAGCACTTCCTCGCCGTCGCTGATCGAATCGCCGTCGGTATCACGGTTGAGCGGATCGGTCTTGTGCGTGAGCACTTCCTCGCCGTCATTCAGCCCGTCGCCGTCGGTATCCGGCTTCAACGGATCGGTCTTGAACTTCAGCACTTCCTCGCCGTCCTTCAGCCCATCGCCGTCGGTATCGGCTCGCAAGGGATTGGTGTGATAGGTCATCACCTCCTCGCCGTCGCGAAGCCCATCTCCGTCGGTGTCGGGATTCAGCGGATTGGTGCGATGCTGGTTCACCTCGGCCCCATCGGTGAGCCCATCACCGTCGCTGTCGGGATTCAGCGGATCGGTCTTGTGCGTGAGCACCTCGGCTCCGTCGCTGAGCCCGTCGCCGTCGGTATCACGATTGTACGGATCGCTTCCAATCTTTCGTTCGTATGCGTCGGCAAGCCCGTCACCATCGGAATCACGACCGCCACGCTCGAACAGGTACTCGTACCCGATATAAACGGCGAGGTACGACGCGTTCTTCCCATCCTTGTAGCCGTCCGCCTCGTCCGCCATCACAATCCCGCCGCCGACGTTCAAGTCGAGCGCGAACGTCATGTCCTTGTTGGGCTTCAACTGAAGTCCGACGCCGAACGGGAGGATGCCGGCCCATGCGTCGAACTCGCCGCCGGTGGCATCCGGCGACGGGGTCACCACGTTGTAGTTGGCATAACCGTACCCAACGTAGACGAACGGATTCCATGTCTCATCGAGGTGCGGCCCCACCAGGAGGCGCACGTCGAACGGCACGATGCGCGTGTCGGCCTGACGACTCGAAAATCGCGCGCCGCCGCCGCCCAACTCGGCCTGCAGGAAGTCCTGAAGCAGAACATATCGCAGATAGGCGCGGAATCCGGAGCGTGCATCGTCGCCGATCACTCCATGATCCCCCAATGTTCCGCCAAGATCGAACCCCACGCGTGGGCTCGACTCGCTGAATTGTCCAAACAAACGCAAGCCGGGGAGGAGAAGGAGTACGGCAAGCGTTAGAATCCGCAGAGGTCTCATGTGATCAACATCTTTTCTGTATGCACGAGCATGTGTGAACATCGCAATCCGTTCGGCACCGGCGATGCGGGAAGGACCGCCCACAGCCTGAGGGAGGCCGCCCGCGCTGAACGAAAACGGTGAGCACCGGAGGATTCCCCCCGTGCTGCCGTGCAAGGACATCGGATTGATTCCTGGACCTGATGGGTGGGGTGCAAATATAGATGATTGCCGGTGAGATCAAACCGCCGCAACAGTTTGATGATCTTGCGCCCTCCGCGGCAACCCGACGGACGCGAGGCACCGGCCGCGGCCGTCTCTCACACGCCTGAGCCGGTGTCGGCGGCCTGTTCGCGCCGATATGCGGCCAGCATATCGGCCAGCGGTATCCCGTCGATCGTCATTCCTTCGGTGTCGCAGTCGACCAGTCGGATGTTGGCCATGTCGCAGCGCTCGAACAGACTGTCGTTCAGCATCGCGTCCTCGAATCGAACGCCGCTCCGGTTGCGCACACGCTCTCCCGCCCCGGTGCGCGGTCCGATATCCGCGAACAACGCGCCGTCAAGATTCGCGGCGGTGAAGGATGCATCGCTCAGGTTGACGCCGCGGACCCGAATTCCGCCGAGATTGACGTTGTTCAGCGTCGACATTCCGAGATTCACATCGTCGAAGGCTGCCGCGCCGAGGTTCACGTCGGTGAACACGGCATCGCTCAGATTCACCGAAGTAAACGTCGAGGCCGCGAGATTCGAAGCATGGAAGCCGGTCTCCGCCATACGGCAGGCTTCGAAGCGCGAGCCCGGAATCAGAGCGGCGCGGTAGTTCAAGGCGCTCATGATGTCGATCCTGAACGTGTTGATCGCGGTTGGAACGGCTCCCCGAATACAGCTGTAGCGGCCGCTGCCGACGGCACGGGCGACACCGAACCGCAGGAATCCCAGGCGCGGCATCGCCCGGTACACCTCGACGCGCGTC
>CAZJYH010000789.1:0-2544 GCA_964549365.1 uncultured Alphaproteobacteria bacterium | reverse complement strand
TCGAGGACTGCACGATCCCGGCCGACCGCATCGTGGGTGAGCCGGGCACCGGGTTCAAGACCGCGCTGGCCACGCTGGACCACACCCGGCTGGCCATCGGCGCGCAGGCGCTCGGCATCGCGCAGGGCGCGTTCGAGGCGGCCGTGGCGTACTCGAAGGAGCGGAAGGCGTTCGGCAAGCCGATCTCCGACCTGCAGGCCATCCAGTTCAAGCTGGCCGACATGGCCACGAAGATCGCCGCGGCTCGTGCCCTCGTCTGGCGCGCGGCCTCGCAGAAGGACAAGCACGAGCGGTTCGTCAAGGAAGCCGCGATGGCCAAGCTCTTCGCCTCGACGACGGCGGTGGAGGTCGCGCTCGAGGCGATCCAGGTGCATGGCGGGTACGGCTATGTTCGTGAGTACAAGGTGGAACGGTATCTGCGCGATGCCAAGATCACGGAGATCTACGAGGGGACCTCGGAGATCCAACACATCGTCATCTCGCGCGAGCTGATGCGCGAAAGCGCGTGACGCGAAAGCGCACTGCGCGGCCCGCGCGCCGATCGTAAGCTCATGGGAAGCCCCGTGTCCTACGGGGCTTTTCCGTTCATGGGGGCCGTTCCCCTTTCTTCATTCGTCGGGACCGTCTCATATTCGCCCGTGGTGCAACGCTTCCATCATATCGTTCTCGTCAACCTGCTGCCGACCCTGACGGTATGCGCGGCACTGTTGTGGGGCACCGTCGCATGCGCGCAGCCGATCGGCCCGTCGCAGCCGGTGACGCTTCAGCACGCGGACAAACTGGCCGGGCGGATCGACTCCTCAGGCGGCGGGAACATCGTCGAGGCCACCGGCAATGTCACGTTGCTGCAGGGGGTGGTGCGCATCGAGGCCGACAAGGCCACGTTATACGAGGCCCGCAACAGCGTCGTTCTGGTCGGCAACGTGCGGGTGACCCAGCCGGACTTCGTGATGACGGCGCCGCGAGCGGATTACGACGGCAACACGCGTATCGCGACGTCGCCGAACGGGGTCACGATCACCGACCGCGGCGCGGTGCTGCGCGCGGGGTTCGGCGAGTACAACATGTACGATCGACGTGCGCGATTCCGCAACGGCGTGGTGTTGAACGACCAGAAAAGCACGCTGCGCGCAAACAACGGCGAGTACTTCTCCGTCGAGCGCAAGGCGATCTTCGGAGGCGGCGTCAAGGTGGAGAACGATTCCGGCACGATCACGTCGCGCGATCTTGTCTACTGGCGCGACTCGCGCGAGGCGTTCGCCACCGGCAACGTCGTGGTGGTGGTCGTCAAGAACAATGCGCGCCTGGCCGGCGACACGGTGCACCATCGGCCCGCCGAGGGGTATACCGTCGCGCGCGGGCATCCGAAGGTGGTGAAGGTCGACACAGTCGCGAGCGGCGACTCGCTCGGCACGGTGCGACGGGATACCACCATCATCACCGCGATGAAGATGGAGGTCTTCCGCGGCGACTACGATGAGTACGTGGCCACCGACAGCGTCCGGCTGGTGCGCGGCGATCTGCAGGCGATCGCCCGCCGCGCCCGATTCCTTCCCGGCGATGACATCATCACGCTGGGACCGAACCTGCCCAGGCCGCGCGATACGTCCGCCGCCGACTCGACGCACGGGAAGAAGGATTCGGCGGCGACCCCGGACGCCGTCGCCGGCGTGACCCCGCGTTCCTACGGGGCGGCCCCGGTGCTCTGGTACGGGAAGTCGCAGCTCACCGGCGATTCGATCACCGTGCTGAGCAAGCAGAAGAAGCTGCGCGCGATCATCGTGCATCGCGACGCCTTCGCCGTTACGCAGGGTGTCCCCGCAGCGCGCTTCGATCAGCTTGCGGCGGCGCGTCTGTTCTTCGACGTGGAAGGCGACACGATTCGCCGGGTGCTGGCCGAGGAGGAGGCCTCCAGCATCTACTATGTCAACAGCTCGGGCAAGCCCAGCGGTGTCAACCGCGCCTCCGGCGACACCATCCTGATCACGTTCAAGGATGGCAGGGCCTCGAAGATCAGGATCATGGGGCGGAAGTCGCGCGCCGAGGGGGAGTATTTCCCCGAGAAGCTGGTGCGCGGACAGGAAGGCCAGTTCCGGTTGCAGGGGTTCCGCTGGTACGGCCGTGACGGATCGCTCGACGCGCTGAGCGCCGCGCTCCCGAAGGCGCCGGTGATCCAGGAGGTGAAACCCGACGCCGGAACCAATCTGGGAACCGGTACAACGCCGCGGCCCCGAACGCCGTGAGAACTTGAAGACATCGTTCGGAACTCGTAACGCTCATCCCGCTATCGAACATCGTTCACGATACCGCGCACTACGTTCCCGAGGTCTGCAACGCCCGGCCGGCATCGTGGCGGCGCTTCTGCTCACCTCGGTGTTTGCCGGCGCCCTCCACGCGCAGTCGGGCGGCGACGATACCACGCGCCGGGGTCGGGCTCCGGGACAGTTCGAGGGACGCGACACCAACAAGCTGAACGGACACTACCGGCTGGTGCAACGGATTCGCGATGACAGCGTCGCGCTGGCACATTATCTCGACAGCCTC
>CAZJYH010000788.1:0-2546 GCA_964549365.1 uncultured Alphaproteobacteria bacterium | reverse complement strand
ACGGCATCGGCGGGAACTGCATTCCCAGCTTGAAGTTGTTCCCCGGCAGGCCCGGCCCCATCGGCCAGACGATATCGCTCGGGTACGGATATCCCGGAGCCGGCGGAACGACGCCCGCGCCCCAGCCGCCGCTGATCGCGCCGCCGGTCATGTACCCGTAGGCCGGGTTACCGTTCAGGCTGACGCTGACGAGGGTGGCCGAGACCGAGACGATCGGGGAACCGCCCGGGCCGGTCGCGCTCATGAAGCCTCCGATCGAGGCGGCACCGTTCGTGGAGGCCGCGTTCTGCAGATGTCCGATCAGCTTCCGGAAGTCGGCGCAGCAGTCGGGCTGCGGCGGGCAGTCGGGGAGCGTGACGCGAATCGAGTCCGTGCAGCACTTCGACTTGTCCTTGTTGCACATCCGCACGATGATCGTGATCGTGCTTCCCGGGATCGCGTTGACACCGCTGATGGTCACGCACTGGAACGGGGAGACCGTCGACGGAGGAACGCCCGCGCCGTAGATCAACGTGGTCGGCACGATCGACACACCGGCCGGCGGCAGCATGGCGAAGTAGTAGGCCGTGAAGCTGGACTGGTTCAGGAAGCTGAAGCACCACGTGAACTGACGTCCGTTCGGCGTCCACTTGCAATCGATCTTCTGCTCGACGATTCTGAAGCAGCCGTCATCCGGGCACGGAGGAAGCTTCACGACCAGCGTGTCGGTGCAGCAGTCGGCAACACCGGCGGCGTTGAAGCAGCAGACACGGATGATGATGGAGACCGTGGTACCGGCGGTCGCGCCCGGACCGTAGATGTAGAACGTCGTCGGCGACATCGTCGGCGTCATCGAGAAGGAGGACGGCGTCACGTTGATGCCGGCCGGGCTGATGCTCACGATGTTGGCGGTCTGCTGCGGGCAGTTCTGGAACTTGCTCTTCATCCACTGCGTCAGCTTGTACGCCTTCTGCGTGGTGCCGGGGAGCGTGGTGCACTCGATCGTGTTGTCGCCGAACGTGATGCACCGCTCGTCCTTCTTGCAGTTGCCGAAGTCGATGTTGCTCACCACCTGGCCCGCGCCCACGGTGACGTTGTAGGTAAGGCTCACCGGATAGGTCTGCGTCCAGCCGGGCTGGTTCACTTCGTATGCCACATACGTGCCGGCCGGAACGTTGAAGAAGTAGTAGTTGCCGAGCGCGTCGGTTGTCGTCGTCATGCCGTTCGAGAGCTTGATCGTCCATCCGGAAAGACCCGGCTCGCCGGCATCCTTCTTACCGTTGCAGTTGAGATCCTGGAACTTCTGACCGATAACCGCACCCGTCGAGTCGCAGCACTTCGGCTTCAGCAGCCCGACACCACCCGCGTAGATGTATCCGGCGAGATCGAAGCCCATCGCCACATTGCCGGTGTTGAACACATGCACCTGCACGCAGTTCTTGCCCGGACGGAAAAACTGCGGGTTGTTGATGATGATGTGCGTCTTCTTCTGGAAGTGATACTGCGGCCACGTCGCGGTGGTGCCGGCGTAGATGCCGTTCACGTACACGGTGGCGCTGTCGTCGGCGAGGAGATCGAACTCCATCTTGACCGCACCATACTTCTCCTTCAGACAGAAGCATGCCTCGAAGACATACTCTCCGTTGCGATCGTTCTGCGCGGTGGGATAGGAGCTGATCCACTGCGTGCCCGGCATCGCCGGAAGCCATGCCGGATGGTTGTTGATCGCAACCGAGGGGCGCGGCTCCGTTGTGCCCGGATCGGGATCCTGGATGACGCGCCAGAAGAGATTGTAGGCGCCGATCGGAATCACCGAGTTCGTGTTGTGGTCGTATCCGGTGTTCAGCTTCAGCGTGTCGGCGTAGCAGGGATCCTGCTGCGCGAACAGACTGCCGGAGGGAACCGTGACGCCGAGCATCGCCAGCATGGCGAGCAGAGCGTAGAGGAAGTTGCCGTAGCCGGCGGTGGGCATGTCATCATGGCCGACGATCGTCCGGCCGTTTGGCGACGTACACCGCTTGTTCGTGCGATGCTTCATCTGGTCTGTCATGGTCATCATCTGCGTACCTCTTGTCGTTTAGTTGGTTTGAGTTGGCCTATCTATTGCCGAAATGCTTGTTTCCGAATCGATGTGTACAGGCTAATCGCCGTTCTTAAAGCCCTCTTAAAGCCCCGGAATTTTTTTCCCCGGGGGGCCGGATCCCTTGCCGGGATCCGGCTTCTCAAGAGAGTCGCGCCTTGATCGCCCGGCGGATTATCGCCGCCGGGACACGGTTCCGACCGCGTTTCTGGTCGGAAAAGGGATAAAATCCCAGAGCCGCCAGGCCGAGGCAGAAGAGACAGCCTCCGAGGAGTTGGAGAACCGAGCGGAGATCCGTTTGCGTATTCATATGCTCACCTTCGCTGGTATCATCGTTCGCCGACATGTACATCCTGCCGCCGCACACCCATCACCGCCTCGATCATCGAACGTGTATTCATGCTATCGTCGGCACTTAAAAGGGGCTTAAAGGGCTCTGGATGATCCGGAAGAAACCGCAAGGCGCCGGAACCTTATGGGCGATCGA
>CAZJYH010000787.1:1302-2546 GCA_964549365.1 uncultured Alphaproteobacteria bacterium | reverse complement strand
CGGCGATACCGACCACTGACCTTCCGAGCGGCCGATACTTTCTCACGTACACCGACAACCGCAGCATGTGGCGCGGCTCGTTCCTCGTGATACGGTAGGATAGCGACATCCCGCGGCGGCGCTCGCATCCCGCTGCTTCGAAAAGCAAGGCGCCCGCCCCGATTTATCGGGGCGGGCGCCTTGCTGATATCGACCACCCGACGCGGCGGAGGCCGCGCGGGAGTCCGTTACTTCTTCACCTCCACCGCCACCAGACCGTTCGACCCGGTGGAGCTCTTGACCTGCATCAACAACACGTCCCCGTTGGAGGCGGCGTCGACGATGCGCTGGAAATCGCCCGGCGAGGCCACCGGCTTCTTGTTGACGCTGACGATGACATCGCCGGTCTGCAGGCCCTGGGCCTGCGCCTCGCTGTACATGTCCACGCGACCCACCATCACGCCGCTCTCCACCTTACGGCTGCGCTTGGCCTGCGCGTCGAGCGGGCGCACCTCCATGCCGAGCCCTGCCACCTTCAGGCTGCGCTGGCTGTCGGAGCGAAGCTCGTCGTCATCCTTGTTGGCCGTGCGCTCGAGGACGGCATCCCCTTCCTGACGCGGGAGCAGCTTGACGGCCTTGTCGAAGGTGCTGCCGTCGCGGTAGACCTTCAACTTCGCCTCCTGCCCCGCGCGCTTCTGCGCGATGATGCTTTGCAGGTGATTCGGCGTGTTCACCTTATTGCCGTCGATCTCCAGGATCACGTCGCCGGACTGCAGGCCCGCCTTCTCGGCCGGGCTGTTCTTCAGCACGTCGGTGACGACGGCCCCTTCGGGGCGCTGGAACTTGAAGGCCTTCGCGAGCGTCGGAGTCATCGGCTTGATCGACACACCGATATAGCCGCGGTTGACGCGCCCGTCATCGATCAGGTCCTCGGCCACGGCCTTCACCAGATTGATCGGGATCGCGAAGCCGTACCCCTGATAATACCCGGTGCGCGTGGCGATGGCGCTGTTGATGCCGATGAGGGCGCCGCGCAGGTCGAACAGGCCGCCGCCGGAGTTCCCGGGATTGATGGCCGCATCGGTCTGGATGAAGTCCTCCACGCCGTAGCGGTCGCGGTTCAGGCTGAGCTGGCCGCGGCCGAGCGCCGAGACGATCCCCTGCGTCACGGTGGAGTTCAGGCCGAGCGGGTTGCCGACCGCAAGCACAAGTTGCCCCACCTGCACCTCGTCGCTGTTGCCGAACGCCGCGGCCGGGAGGTCCGT
>CAZJYH010000787.1:0-1292 GCA_964549365.1 uncultured Alphaproteobacteria bacterium | reverse complement strand
GTCGATCTTCACCACCGCCAGATCGGTGAGCGCGTCACGGCCGACGAGATGACCGTCGAAGCGGCGACCGTCGCTCAGGTCCACCGTGATCGAGCCGGACTCGCCGACCTCGACGACATGATTGTTGGTGAGGATATAGCCGTCGGGCGAGATGATGACTCCCGAACCCGAGCCTCGCTGCGGGGTGGGCTCACGATCGCGGAACTGACGGAAGAAGCCGAAGGGATCGTTCATCTCGTCGTCGGAGTTGTCCTGTTCGTCACGATTCGATGAGTTGATCGCCTTGCCGGTGACGGTGATGTTCACCACCTGCGGCGTCACGGCCTTACTGACTGCGACGAACGCGTCGTTCAGGTTCTTCACTTCACTTGTCGGCGCAACCGGCGGAGCTGCGGCACCGATCTTGACGTCGTTCGGACCGGCAAGGCCGAACGGAACGCTCTTCCAATCGGTCGCCATCAACCATCCGAACATTGCGCAAACCGCCATCAGCGAGCCAACGATGATCAGCTGCTTCTTTGACATTTCAATTCTCCCGTTCTGTAGAGATCTGTGTTTGATGGGATGAGTGCCGCACTATACACCATGGTATCGTGAGAACGTTTGCGGCGAAAACTCGTCACCTGCCTACGGAGCACAACATATCGAGGTTGCATGATAACCAGATGATGATTCAAAGCCCCTCCGGGCCGTTCGCTTCCGCCTGCAATACCTGAGCGCCAACCGCCCGTACTTTCAGCTTGCGAAGGCCTTCGACATGGAAACGGAGAAAGGCCGTGAGAATATCCTGGAGTTCGACGGCCTCCGGGACCGTCGTGCGGATCGCCGAGGCTTCCGCCAGATCGACGTTCAACAACGCCCGCAGCAGACGAAACGTTCCGTCGCGAAGCGGGCGGTAGGGCGTCGACGCCTGATGTTCGGCACAGAGCGGCGCGCCGAGGGCAAGGCTGTATGGAAGCGGGGATCGCGCGGTATCGAACGTCTCGCCGCAGACGCCGCAGGCGTGTGTCGACAGCGCGTATCCGAGATCGGCCGCAAGCCTGATGTGGAACCAGAGCCCGACGGCGCGTTCATCCGATTCGGGGTCATTCAACGCGCGCAGGGCCTGCACCAGAAGATCGAAGATCTCCTCGTGGCGGTTCTCGTCGTGCATCACCGCGTTGACGATCTCCACCACCGCAAGCCCGGTTGTCATCCGCTCGAGGTCCGCATTGAGAATCGGAAACCGTTCGATGCTCTCGGCGCCTGAAAGGTTCTGCAGGTCGCGCCCCTCCTTGCGATAGAAGACCACC
>CAZJYH010000786.1:0-2554 GCA_964549365.1 uncultured Alphaproteobacteria bacterium | reverse complement strand
CCGAGGTGAGCAGCACGCCGGCGGCGCGCAGTGCGTCGATTGCCGCGTTGAGCTGCACCGCGCTCTCCGCCTCGATCGTCGCCGTCCCCCGTGATACCTCGCGCGGGCTGAACGGTTCGAGTGCCGACGTCAGCCGGGCGGCGACGGCCGGGTCCTCCCCGGGCGCCTCCCATTCGATGCGATACCGCTTCGATTGCTCGGTCAACTCGCGCACGGTGCCGATGCGCACCAGCTCTCCCTTGTTCAGGATCGCGACGCGATCGCAGATCATCTCCACCTCGGAGAGGAGGTGGCTGTTGAGGAAGATCGTCTTCCCCTGCGCGCGAAGCCGGAGGATGATCTCCCGGATCTCCTTGCGCCCGACCGGGTCCACGCCGTCGGTCGGTTCGTCCAGGAAGATCACCTGCGGGTCGTTGATCAGCGCCTGGGCGATGCCGAGGCGCTGCATCATCCCCTTGGAGTACTTCCGAACCTTTGTGCGGTTCCACTCCGACATTGAAACCAGGGCCAGCAACTCCGAGGCGCGTGCGCGGAGCGTTGCGCGATCGAGACCGCTCAACCGGCCGAAGTAGTGCAGCACGCCGTTGCCGGTGAGGTAGAGCGGGTAGCGATGGTTTTCGGGGAGGTAGCCGATCAGCTCCTTGCTTGCCGTGCTGCCGATGGTGCGCCCCAGAATCGACGCCTCGCCGGAGCTCGGGGCAACGATGCCGAGCAGCAGCTTCACCAGCGTCGTCTTCCCCGCGCCGTTCGGGCCCAGCAGTCCGAACACCTCGCCGGGCGCGATGCGAAGCTCCAGCGGCTTCAGCGCGTGCACGTCCCCTTCGGAGCGGCGCCTGCCGTGATAGATCTTCTCCAGCCCGTCGATCGCAATCGATGCGTTGCTCATCCAGTCTCCCAATTGATCGCTCGAAGCGCAGGAAGGGAGAACATCCCCCTTCTTGATATCTCGTAAAACCGGAGGCGCTACGGGATGGGTGCAACTAATGTTGCAGAACCAACGCAAGCGCGGTTGAATCCAACGGGCGCCACCGGCCGGGTTCGAGCCGCAGCGCATCCAGCGTCAGCGCGCCGATCGCGCGGCGCACCAGCCGCAGCGTGGGATACCCCACTGCCGCCGTCATGCGGCGCACCTGGCGGTTGCGTCCCTCGGTGAGCGTGAGCGATATCCACGCCGTCGGGATGGCCTTGCGGACACGGATCGGCACGGAGCGCTCGGGGAGATCCGGCGGCTCCGGCAGCAGTTCGGCGATCGCCGGGCGCGTGCGTCGTCCCTCGATCTCGACCCCTTCGGCAAGCCGACGGAGTGCCGCGGCCGTCGGTATCCCGTCCACCTGCACGAGGTATGTGCGCGGGTGCGCGCGGTCCGGCGCCAGCAGATAATTGTTCAGCGCGGGGTCGTCGCTCAGCAACAAAAGGCCTTCGCTGTCGTAGTCCAACCGACCAATCGAATAGACGCCCGGCGGGAAGCCGAACTCGGAAAGGGTTCGTTTGCCCCCCTCGGCGGGTTGCGTGAACTGCGAGAGCACTGCGTACGGCTTGTTGAAGGCGAGATATCGCCGGCCGTCGCGGGGCTTGAACCGTTCACGCTTATGTCGTATCGGTTCGGTCCGATTGGGTACAGGAGTTCGGTGTGTCTGCACGCTGATGAAGGAAGTGTACCGTTGGTCTTGAAGATACCGGGGATACTGCAATATGCGGGCATCCGTTCGCGTGATGCATGAAGCACGACAATCGTCGGGCGCTCGGTATCTCCGTTTTTGTAAATTGTCCGTCTTTCAGATACAGGAACTGTCAATCAACCAATCGAGCAAAACTATGCTGTATCCCATCCGAAAGTGCCATGCAATCGTTGCCGGGCTTTCGCTGGCCACGGCCCTGACGCTGAACGCGCAAACGAGCGATCTTCCGCAGGTGAGCTTCACGAAGTTTCAGCTCCCGAACGGGCTGCGCGTGATCCTCTCGGTCGACAAGAGCGCTCCGGTCGTTGCCACCTTCGTGCAGTACCACGTCGGTTCCAAGAACGAGCGTCCGGATCGAACCGGCTTTGCCCACTTCTTCGAGCACCTGATGTTCGAAGGGACCGAAAACATCCCGCGCCACTCGATCGACAAGATCATCCAGGCCGCGGGTGGACGTCTGAATGCCTACACGACGTTTGACGAAACGTGCTATCACCTCGAGCTTCCCTCGAACGAGCTGAAGCTCGGTCTGTGGCTGGAGTCGGAGCGGATGTTGCACGCGAAGATCGAGGAGGTCGGCGTCGAGACACAGCGCGGCGTTGTGAAGGAGGAGCGGAAGAACCGTTACGACAACACGCCGTACGGCTCGGTGCTTGAGAACCTTGCCAAGTACGTCGCCGAAGGAACCGGATACGCCTGGACGCCGATCGGTTCGGCGCAGTACATCGACAAGGCCACGATCAGCGAGTTCCGCGACTTCTACAAGACCTACTATGTGCCGAACAACGCGGTGCTCGCGATCGTCGGCGATATCGATCTGGACAAGACCAAGCAGTTGGTGACGGACTACTTCGCCGACATCCCGCGCGGCAAGG
>CAZJYH010000785.1:0-2557 GCA_964549365.1 uncultured Alphaproteobacteria bacterium | reverse complement strand
AAGATAATAGGTCCACCCGTAATGGTGCACGCTGTCGGCCTGCGGCTCGTAGTATACACGCGTTTGCTCCCGTTCGCCGCTCGGCGAGTAACGATAGCGTAGTTCCTTGAGAAGCGCACCGCCGTTTGTCTCGATCGCCGCGCGACGCATCAGGTTGCGATAGCTGTAGGCGTATTCCTGCACGTCGGCCGAGGCGCCCGCCCGACGCACGGCCGCGCCGTTCGCGTCGTAGGCCCAGGTGAACGCGCCCGACGGGATCAACGCCCCGGTGCTGTCCTGCACGACCGTGTTCGCCAATCGGTTGCTTCCGCCGGCCGCGCCCCCGCGCAGGTAGCTCGTGCTGACGGTCGGCAACAGGCCCCCCGGACCGGTCCAGACCAGCGACGTGCGGTTCCCCACGACGTCGTAGCCGTAGGCGGTTGTGCCGCCACCCGCGCCCTTGATGTAGCGCGTCAGACGCTGGGTTGCATCATATGCGTAGGTTTCCGTGACGGCCGGCGCGGCGCCGTGCTGGTAGCGCTGCGCGAGCACCTGCCCGCTCGCGCCGTAGGTGAGCAGTTCGGAGAAGAGCGCCGCGCCGGCGCGCATGCTCACGAGCGTATCGAGCCGCTTGCGGCGGTCGTACCCGAAGTCCACATCCACGCCGACCGGCGGCAGGCGCATCGAGTCGAGGTTGCCCGACTTCGTGTAGCGATACACGACGTCGGCAGCCGCCGGACGCGCGAGCGGCGCCTTGTAGGTCCACGTCGCACCCGGATTGTTGTTGTTCACGAGCCCCTGATTTCCACCGCTCACGAGCTTCGTCCACACCGAGTCGACGCGCCCCTGGGCGTCGTACCCGTACCACGTCTGATACTGGTGTTTGTAGTCGAGCACGCGCACGCTGGTGACCTGGTTCAGCGCGTTGTACGTGTAGTAGACGGCATCGAACCCGAGGTTCTCACTGTAGCGCAACAACGCCTCGGGACGGCCGCGGTCGTCGTAACTGGTCACGGTGTAGTGGTACGGCTCGCCGCCGTGCTCACGATAGGCGACGGTCGCCTGATGCCCGGTGAGGTTGCGCACGGCGCCGGTCGGGGCCAACGCGTTCCATTGCGCGTGCGACGGGAAGTTCCCCCAGATCGATCCGCCGGCCGGCAGGGCGTCGTACGCGACGGCGATGCGCGGGAAGTGGGGATAGCTTGCGAGGTTCTCGAAGTCGGTCAACGTCGCGGCCGGGGCGTTCGGACTGATCCAGTACGCGGCCGGGTGCGCGATGAACGGCGCGAGCGGCGCGGTCGTCTCGCCGTTGGCCGTGTCGACCGGCAACGGGCAACTCGTGATCGCCGTCTGCGCGGGGGGGAAGACTTCCGGCACGGGCGCCAGGGCGGAGTACCAGAGCGTCGGGTTCGTCGTCAACGCGGGGGAGACGACGGGACCGGTGTTCA
Source organism: uncultured Alphaproteobacteria bacterium (assembly GCA_964549365.1). Classification (GTDB taxonomy): domain Bacteria; phylum Bacteroidota; class Ignavibacteria; order OLB7; family OLB7; genus JAFDZV01. The sequence continues at coordinate 1,130 of CAZJYH010000785.1, read as the reverse complement.
GCGCCAGCGGGTTCGCGAGATCGCTCAGGCGCGCGCCGGTTGTGAGCGGCGCGCGGTCGTGCGTGCTCTTCGCGGCGTGCGTGCGTTCGCCTGCGATCGCGCCGTCGTCACGACGTCCGGCGCGCATCGGCGCATTCGTGGTGTCGTTGTTGATCTGCCCCCACAGGTGACCGCCGACGCCCTCGTAGCCGTCATCCTCGTAGAGCGGACGATTCACCGCCGCGTGCAGGATCGCTTCGCCCACCAGCACGACGCGGTTCAGGTCGTCGTATTCGGTGAACGTCAACCGCCCCTTCCGCGCCTGCTCCTCGGTCTGCGTGAAGCGCACGTTCCCGAGGTTGTCGTACGCGTAGGAGATCGTTCCGAGATCGGGCTGACTCTTGTATTGAACGCGCCCGAAGTCATCGTAGGTGTAGCGCGTCGTGTCCCCCTTCGGATTGATCGCGAGCGCCAGGCGGTTCAACACGTCGTATTCGTAGCGCGTCACGAGGTTCAGGTGCGAGCCGTCGCCCGAGTCGGCGATCTCCCGCCGCAGAAGCCCGAACGCGTCGGTGTACGTCGCGAACTTCACGCCGTCCTCGTTCGTCGCCACGGTCACCGCGCAGAACCCGTGGAAGTCCTGACCGCCCGGACCGGCCACGGTGATCCCGAACGTTCCCGGCGTGCCGTACGCGTACGTCATGCGCGTCACGGTGCCGTCCGCGTTCGTCGTCTCGATCGCGCGGCCGAGCGCATCGTAGCGCGTGCGCACGGTGTCGCCGTCCGCGTCGATCGCGGTCGTGACCGCTCCGGCGCCGTTGTGCCGCGCCGTCACGACGTCGGTGCGCGCGGGGCCGTTATCCTCCACGATGCGCGCCTCGCTCCTGAGCACGCGCCCCTCGGCGCCGAGGTACTGTGTCGCGGATGAACGCCGCGCGATCGAGCCCGTGGCCGGGTCCACGCTCAACCGGTTCGCGGTGTGCATCGAGTCGTCCACCTTCGCCGTCGTGGTCGTGGTCCGCGCCGCATCGTCGTAGGCGAACGCGGCGGTGTAGTCGGCGAGCCGGTTCACCTTCCGCACCGTTCCGCTCAGCGTGAGCGCCGGCGCAAGGTCGTCCGACTCGTGGCCGTTCGCGATCTCGACGCGCCCC
>CAZJYH010000784.1:0-2560 GCA_964549365.1 uncultured Alphaproteobacteria bacterium | reverse complement strand
CTCCACGATCGTCCCCGGCGATTCCACGATCAGGCTCGGCAGGCCCGGCTGGGCCGGATCGCCGTTCGGCCGGTGCGCGCGCCCCGGCACAAGCGTGCAGTGCCGAAGCCGCAGCCGCCGCAGCCCAACGATCCTCGGCTCGCCGTCGACGATCTTCACCACGCCGCGCACTCGAATCCCCGTGCGGGCGAAGAGAAACCCGTCAAGCGTCACATCGTCCGTATCGCCCCCCATGATCAACAGCTCGTCGTTCAGCACGATCGTCGGCCGGCACTGGTCGGCCGCGCGCAGCTCCAGCATCTTCCCCGTCGCGTCGATCGTCCACGGCTCGGCCTCCTCGAACCGCCCGCTGTACGCAACGGTGACCTTCCCGCTCGTCGCGACCGCCCCCAGCGCGTGGTCGATCACGGTGAGCGACGCATCGCGAGCGTTCGGTGGAGACGTGATCTTCTGCTCGGGTCCCGTGATGCCCGTCGCGGCGGAACCGCGACTGTACTCACCGCCGCCGATGTTCGCGCTGAAGCCGTAGTGATAGCTCACGAGCACCGGCAGCGTCGGCTCGCGGGCGAACGCGATGCGGCCCAGCACCGGATCGATCGCGATGCGGCCCGGATCGGGGTCGCCCGCGGCATCGACCACGGGCGTGTGCGCCCATGGGGAAACGGGCACCGAGGGATCGACATCGCGCAGGTCGCAGACCGTGAAGCGGTCGGGCGCCACCGGCACGGGTTTGCCGTCGTCGTCGACGCCGATGTACACGCACACGGCCCGGCCCTCGCCGTAGAAGTCGTCGAACGCCGCGGCCATCATGCGCCGCGTGATCTCGATCGGCACGTTGATCGGCTCGGCCAGGTGCGTGAAGTCGTCCTCGGTGACCGGCAGGTTGAACAGTTGCGTGTTGCAGCCGAGCGGGTTGAGGAAGAAGCGCCGCTTGTCGCCTGCTGCGGCCGCGACCGCCGGCGAGAGCGTGAGCGGGTAGGCGCGGAGCCGCCAGAGGAAGATCCCGACGTTCGGGATGTTGTAGCGCCCGCGCCCGCTCGCGATGCGCCGCACGTCCGCCGTGTGCGTGAGATCGTCGAACCGTGTGGCATGCTCGGCGGCGGTGCCGGGATACTCGAGCCCCGTCAGGTGCTCGAACGGCGTGCCGAGGAACTCCAGCCTGCGCGCGTTGCGCACCGATATCACGCTCCGGTTCCGCGGCCGGATGTGGTTCATGTACTGCGTGGTCGCGAGCAGTTGGAAGAACTCCACCGCGCGCGCCGGCAGGCCGGTCAGGTCGTGCGCCAGCGTCTCGAGCATCGCGGCCGTCCCCTTGCGCCTGCGGTACGCGATCGCGTTGGCCACCTCGGCGCGCGGCGCGAGCGCGGCGGCGCCCATCCCCTGCACGCCGCGGACGCCCACCAGATCGCCGATGTACGGGAGCGCCCACTCTGAGGCCGTCTCCACGAACAGATCATCGTGCAGCCCCGCCAGGTCCTCCTCGATCACCGCCGCCTCGTCGGCGATGACCGAGAGCAGCGCCTTCAGCGGCCCCCCCTGCTCCGCGTCGCGTATGCGATGGACCGCCGGCAACAGGTTGTAGATCGTCTCCAGGTCGAAGCTCATGGCGCCACCTTCAGGTCGAGTTTGTTGAGATCGATGGTGAGCAGCTCGGCCCCCTCCGTGCTCGGAGGATCGCCGGGGTGCGGCGCGTTCGCGATGAGCGGATCGAGTCCCGCCGTGCCGCCTTCGACGCGATGGATCGCGTCGATATCGACCGCGACGACGCCCGGCACGGACTGCACGGCGGCGACCACCTCGCTGAGAGTCACCGGCTGACCGAACGAGCGCGCGGCGAACGAGAAACGCTCGCCGAGCGCGGCCTCGATCGCGGCACGAACGTTCGCGACGAGGTAGTCCGGATCGCTCCTGACGCTTCCGCGGACCGTGAAGCGAACGCCCCGATAGGAACGGGCCTGCACCGGGATGCCCGGATCGCCGGACTTCGCGATCGCCGCGAGCAGGTTGGTTCGCAGCGTTGAATCATCCGGAACCGTCTCGCCCTTGCTCCCCGCGATCGTGATCAGCACGCCGCGCGCGTTGCCGTTCCAGGTCCACGTGGCCAGCGCCTTGCCGATCCCCGCGAACGAGCGTGCGAAGTCCTCATGGTCGCGCAGTGAGACGATGCGCCCGAGCGTCAACACCGTCAGCGGTGCGTTCTCCCGGGTCTCGGCCACCGTCTGCGGATCGGCGGCGCCGGTTGCCGCCTCCGGGTTGACGACGCGGCTCACGCCCAACGGCGGCGCGCCGAGCAGGCTGATCTGCTCGGCGGCGACGCGGCCTTCGGTGCCGATCCCCTTGCGATAGACCGCCGTCACGTTCTCGATGCCGGTCGGCAGCCGCGCCCCCGTGCGGCCGTCGCCGAAGATCACCGTCGTGTTCCCCAGGTCGTCGGCGCGCGTGATGTAGACCCGTTCGCGCGGGCCCCGGCCGTACAGCGTCGGGACCTCCCGCCAGAGCACGTCGTTCACGCGCACGCGCAGCGTGGAGGCGCGGCCCGACGGGTCGCTTGCGCTCGTGT
>CAZJYH010000783.1:0-2565 GCA_964549365.1 uncultured Alphaproteobacteria bacterium | reverse complement strand
CCGCGTTCGCCCGGAGTTGCGCTGTTCGCCCGGAGTTGTACTCCGGGCGCTGTGCGTTGCGCGCCGGAAAGTTCGGACTGGGGCCGGGAGTAAAACTCCCGACCAACAGATCGTTCGCCCGGAGTTCTCCCAGTTCGCCCGGAGTTTTACTCCGGGCGGCGTGGTACTCCCCGACATTCCTGGTTCGTAATTCCCAATTCCAACTCTCTCTCTCCCTTCCGCATGAACCGCAGATCACTGGAGAAATACGCGCCGGCGGCGCGCACGGCATTCATCGAGGCGGTGACGCGCCGCGCGGCCCTGGCCGGCCTGCGCCCCGGACCGGACGGGACGGTGCTGGCCGAACCGGTGATCGAAGGGGGTGACGTGGCGGTGATCGCCGGGCGCCCCTTTCCCCGCGCGGTGGCCGAGCAGCGGCGGCGGCTGGAGGCGCGCATCGCCCGCGACGGCTTCGCGCGCACGATGGAGGCGATGGCCTACACCTGGTTCAACCGCTTCGTGGCCATCCGCTACATGGAGCTGCACGGCTATCTGGACCACGGCTACCGCGTGCTGAGCCACCCGGAGGGGAAGCCGGTGCCGGAGATCCTGGAGCACGTCGAACACGTGGCGCTGCCGGGCCTGCGCCCGGAACGTGTGATCGAGCTGAAGCTGGAGGGGACCCGCGAGCCGGAGCTGTACCGCATGCTGCTGGTGGCGCAGTGCAACGCGCTGCATCGCGCGCTCCCGTTCCTCTTCGAGGCCATCGACGACGAGACCGAGCTGCTGCTGCCGGACAACCTGCTCCACAGCGACTCGCTCGTCCGCACGCTGGTGGAGTCCATCGCGGAGGAGGACTGGCGGGAGGTGGAGATCATCGGCTGGCTCTACCAGTTCTACATCTCGGAGCGGAAGGCGGAGGTGATCGGCCGTGTGGTGGCGAGCGAGGACATCCCGGCCGCCACGCAGCTCTTCACGCCGAACTGGATCGTGAAGTACCTGGTGCAGAACTCGCTCGGCCGGCAGTGGGTTGCAACGTACCCGGCCTCGCCGCTGAAGGCCGCGATGGAGTACTACGTGGAGCCGGCCGAGCAGACCCCCGAGGTGCGCGCCGCGCTTGCGGAGATAACGCCCGCGAGCCTGAACCCGGAGGAGCTGACGCTGCTGGACCCGGCCTGCGGCTCCGGGCACATCCTGGTGGAGGCGTACGAGCTGCTGGCCGCGATCTACCGCGAACGCGGCTACCGTCCGCGCGAAATCCCCCGCCTGATCCTCGAGAAGAATCTCTTCGGCCTGGAGATCGACGACCGGGCCGCCCAGCTTGCCGCCTTCGCGCTGCTGATGAAGGCCCGCGCCGACGACCCCCGCATCTTCGAGAACCCGGTGCGCCCGCACGTGCTGGCGATCCAGGAGAGCGGCGAGCTGCGCGAGCGCGAGATCACCGAGGCGCTCAACCGGCCGCTGCCGGAGGAGGAGGGGCCGCTGCCGCCGCGCACGCTCTTCCGCGAGCTGGACGACGCCGAGGCCCCGCTCTTCAGCCGCGAACACGTCCGTACCGGCGCCGTGGCCCTGGAGGCGGTGCGCGCGCTGGCCGACACGTTCCGCCACGGAAAGACCTTCGGCTCGCTGATCCGTATCGACGCGGATCTCGCCGCCGCGCTCCCGGCGCTCGCCGAGCGCGTGCGCGCCGCGGAGAAGAGCGGCGACGCCTTCGCGCAGGCCGCAGCGCGCGCGTTGGCGCCCCTCGTGGAACAGGCCGAGCTTCTCGTTCGGCAGTACGATGCGGTGGTGACGAATCCGCCGTACATGGGGAGCGGATATTTTGCTCCGAAGTTGAAGGCGTTTGTCCTTCGTAATTATGAATTAGGAAGAGCCGATCTGTATAGTTGCTTTATTCAGCGATGCACGCAATTCGGGTCGCCTTTTGCTTCGATCGCGATGATCACAATTCCTAACTGGATGTTTCTTGGGTCATTTGCGGAATTGAGGATCGAGTTGCTTCAGTCCCGAACTGTTGAGAGCCTCATTCATAACGGACGTGGCGTCTGGGGGTCGGATTTCGGTAGTTGCAGTTTCGTTTTTCGAAGATTCCCCATGGCGGAATATAGGAGTGTGTACAAACGCCTGTTTGATAAGCAAGGCAGTGTTGCATCGGCGCCCGATCTGGTAAAGCGATTCTTTGCGAATCCTGAGTATCATGCCTCGGCTCTTGATCTTGGCAAAATTCCGGAGAGCCCGATTGCCTATTGGATCTCGGATGGCGTCCGTAACACATTCGACAATGATCTGATCGGTAATCTAATTGATATCGAAGGGCAGAACAAAACCGCTAATAATGACAGGTACTTGCGATTCTTCTGGGAAGTTGCTGTCGATAGCGTCGGGAGGGAGCGTAAGTGGATTGCGTATGCGAAAGGTGGGAGCTATCGCAAGTGGTATGGAAATATCGTTCATATAATTGATTGGTCTGATGAGGCGAGGCGGCATTATCGAAAGGACCCGAGGTGTCGAATTATACCAGAGAGATTTTGGTATCGGACTGGGGTGACTTGGACTGATATTACATCGGGCGGTACTGGATTTCGA
>CAZJYH010000782.1:0-2566 GCA_964549365.1 uncultured Alphaproteobacteria bacterium | reverse complement strand
CTTGATCGGGACGCACGAACAGATGCGAGTCGTCCACGGTGAACGAGCGCACGCGCGTCAGGCCGTTCAACTGGCCGGACTTCTCGTAGCGGTACACCGTGCCGAACTCCGCCAGGCGCACCGGCAGATCGCGATAGCTGCGTGGCTTGCTCGCGTAGATCTGGCAATGGTGCGGGCAGTTCATCGGCTTCAGGAGATACTCCTCGTTCTCCTCCAGCTTGATCGGCGTGAACTGGCTCTCGGCGTAGTACGGATAGTGGCCGCTGGTTCGGTACAGATCCAGGTTGCCGATGTGCGGCGTCACCACCGGCAGATAGTTGCGCTTGCGCTGCTCGGCGCGCAGGAAGTTCTCCAGCGTCTCGCGCAGCACCGTCCCCTTCGGCAGCCAGAGCGGCAGGCCCTGCCCCACGGCGGGCGTGATGATGAACAACTCCAGCTCGCGCCCCAGCTTCCGGTGGTCGCGCTTCTTCGCCTCCTCCAGCATCGCGAGGTGCTCTTCGAGCTGCGACTTCTTCGGGAACGTGATGCCGTAGACGCGCTGCAGCTGCTGCCGCTTCACGTCGCCGCGCCAGTAGGCGGAGGAGACCGAGAGAAGCTTCAGCGCCTTGATGCGCCCGGTGGAGGGGACGTGCGTGCCGCGGCAGAGATCGGTGAAGTTCCCCTGACGGTAGAACGTGATCTCGCGGTCCTTGAACTCGTCCAGCAGCTCCAGCTTGTACTCGTCCCCCTTCTCGCGGAAGTAGGCGACGGCCTCCTCCCAGGAGATCGGGATGCGCTCGAACGCGTTGTCCTGCTTCGCGAGCTCGGCCATCTTCTTCTCGATCTTCTCGAGATCCTCCGGGGTCAGCGTATGGCCGCCGGCGATGTCCATGTCGTAGTAGAAGCCGTGCTCGATCGGCGGACCGATTCCGAACTTCGTGCCGGGATAGAGCGCCTCGATCGCCTCGGCCATGACGTGGGCGGAGGAGTGCCAGAAGATGGCCTTCCCCTCCTCGTTGCTGAACGTCACGATCCGAATCGCGGCGTCCGCCTCGATCGGTCGTGAGAGGTCGTACGGGACATCGTTCACGAATATGCCGACGGCCTCACGCGCCAGGCCCTGTGAGATCGCCGAGGCGACCTCCATGCCCGTGGTGCCGGCCGGGAATTCGCGAACCGAGCCGTCGGGTAACGTGATCTTGATCATCGCTTCGGTTCGAAATGAAAACAGGGCCATCGAGCGCACGCCTGTTCACGCTCGTTGCCCTGCGTATGCAACAGTGAATTCGGGTAGCCCTTACAACAGGCGTGCTTGTTGAGATGGGGGGAAGATAGGGCGGGGGCGTTGCAAGTTCAAAGTTCAAAGTGCCGGGCGCAACGTTCGGGTTCGTGGGCGCCGTGGGGCAGCGAGAGCCGAGTTCTGCGTTTCAAGTTCAAAGTGCCAAGTGCCAAGTGAGCGGGCGTGTAGCTGCATACTCGCTGAGTATACAGTGATTGCCGCGACGCGTCGCAAATCCCGATTCATCGGGCCATCCGCATCGCGCTGTTCAATCAATGGGCTCGACATAACGACGGGACCGCCCGCGAGCCATGCCGCGGACGGTCCCGATTGTCTTCTCCGTGCGAACGCCGATCGGGGCGTATTATTTCGCCTTCTTCGTGCCGATGAGCTTGAACGAGGAGAAAATGCCGCGCGCGTCCCTGCTATCCAGAAACTCCTTTTTGCCCATCGACACGACCGCAACTTCGTACAGGCGTCCGTTCACCAGATAGAAGTTGGCGCGGCAGGACATCTTGCCGAATTCATCGCCGCCGCTGAGCAGGATCGAACGACCCGGAAATCCATCGAGCGTGATTTCACGGGTGTCCTCGATGCTGCAGTTGTACTTGCGTGCGGCCCAGGCGGAGGCGCCGTTCAGCATCATCTCGACGGTCATCGAGTCGGTCATATTCCTGGGATAATCGATGTACGCGGCGGCAACGGCGGCCTTGCTGCGTGCGTTCGCGGAGAATGAGAGCACCATGGTCAACTTCGGCTTGTCCGACTCGTCGTCCGAATCCGGTTGCAGCGGCAGGCCGTTCGTCACCGCCCTCGTCTCGAACGGGGAAAAGCCCGACGGGACGGCGACGGAGAAGCGGCCTTCGCGGGAAGTGAACGTGCGCCCACCTGTAGCAATGCGCGGCATCGCGACGGAAGCGGTGAACGATGCGCCGAGGTCCGCCAGTGGATGCGGGTCGACACACAACGGCGAGAAGGCGAGCAGGAGAGTGGGGATCAGCTCGATCAACATGGCGGAATCCTTGTCGATTGTGTATGGGGAAGGATGAGGCGAGGCTCAACGTTTCAAGTTCCAAATTTCAAATGCCACGTGAGGGGGCCGCCCCTCGCGACACACCCCCCGCCTCTCTCTTCCGAGCGTCGAGTCGAAGATCCCGACGCACTCGGGGCGTCCAGAATGAAGGACCACAAGGACCCAAAGGACACTCGCTACCCGCCTCTCGCCACTCGCATCTTTCCGAGCGTCCATCGTCCAGCGTCTCGCCTCACGCCTTACGAACCAGCCGCGCCACCGTCTCGATGTGGAAC
>CAZJYH010000781.1:2017-2568 GCA_964549365.1 uncultured Alphaproteobacteria bacterium | reverse complement strand
ATTTGGACCACCCTGCACTCAACACCCCGCCGATGACCATCCTCCGGCGTGCATGAAGTTTCGCACACTGCGGGCGAAATGCACGCTCACCAAGACATCGACGCAATCAATGCCCTCGGGAAAAGGCCCGAGCTCGCCGAGACCCTACGGCGCAGAGCACGGGCCACGACCTCCTGACCCTCCCCGAGGTCCACGCGAACATTGAGGTGCGACGACATGCAACAATCTACGACCCTTACTGCGGAGTCTCCCGCTCGCGGAGCGTTGGGTCCCTATGCCGTGGCGTTCTTCGTCACGGTTACGACCCTTGCCCTGCGCGAACTGCTCGGAGACTGGTTTGATGATCGACGGATGTTGATCCTTTTCGTACTGCCGATCATCTTCAGCGCGTACAAGGGAGGCATCGGTCCCGGCCTCCTGTCGACGGCAATCGCCGTTGTCGGAGCCGCGTACCTGTTCCTCCCGCCGCGAGGATCCTTCTTTCCGATACAACCCGTCGACATCGCGCAGCTGGCCGGCTTTGTGCGCCTGGCCATGGACGAGCTGCGCGC
>CAZJYH010000781.1:0-2007 GCA_964549365.1 uncultured Alphaproteobacteria bacterium | reverse complement strand
GTGTTCGTAAGCCTTCTGAGCGAACGGCTGCGACATCTGCGACGGCAGGCAGATGAGCACGCGGCCGAGCGCGATCGCTTGGCCCGGACGATGCGCCGAAACGATGAGCGTCTGCAGACGGTGATCGCCGAAACGAAGAGCGGCATCGTGATTGCCGATGAAGAGGGGAACGTGCAGTTCTGCAACAAGGCGGCGCTCGAGATGTTCGGGTTCGAAGACGCCGAGGAATTGTCGCGTCCGATGGACGAACGGGCGAAGATCATGGAGGTCTCCACCCCCGACGGCGTGGCCGTGCCCCTGGAGGAACGGCCGCTGGTGCGGGTACTCCGCGGCGAACACGTCAACAACGAGGAGATGTTCGTCCACCGTCGCAACACGGAGGTGCGCCGCTTCGTGAGCGTCGACGGCAAGCTCATTCATGGGGCGGACGGTGAACGCATCGCGTTCATTACGATCACCGACATCACCGAGCGAATGCGAACCGAGGCGTTGCTGCGCGTTCGCCGGGAGCATGCGCAATCCCTGCTCCGCCTTTCGCGCAATCTCGAGCGCGCGACCGATCACGACGACGTGCTCAATGCCGCTCTCGAGGAGATTCAACGAACGCTCGGTTTGAACGCCGTCTGGATCTGTCTCGTGAACGAGGGTCGTGTTTCGTTCAAGTTGTTGCGGGCCGAAGGCGGGGCCGCGAAGCGGACGCGATCGGCGGAAGTCATGGAGTACTCGCTTGACGGCGATCCCACGCTTCAACAGATCGCCGAGGCACGCGACATCATCGTGATCGAGGACGTGCGGTTGAATGCTCGCACGAATCAGGAGTTCGCCGAACGTACGGGCCTCCGAACCACCGTGGCAGTGCCGATCAATCTGATGGAGCAGAAGTTGGGAACGCTGGGGACCGGCACGTTCGGCGATGAAGGCGTCCGCACGTTCAATTCGGCGGAGTGTGAATTCCTTGCGGCGCTCGCGAGCCACGTTGCCGCATCACTCGATCGCGCGCGCGCCGACAGTGAACGCGAGCGGGCCGAACAGCGCCTTGCGACACAGGCTGCCGTCAGCCGCGTGCTGGCCGAGGCGTCGTCGTTGAGTGATGTTACGCCGCGGATCATCGAGACGCTGTGCAAATCCGAGGGATGGGGCTTCGGCGCATTCTGGGAGGTGGATCACTCCGCCGGCGTGCTGCGGTGTTCCGAAAGCTGGGGGTGCTCCGACATCGATGTACGGGAACTGTCGGAACAGACGCGTGCAGCCGCGCTTGCGCCCGGCGAGGGACTTCCGGGCCGCGTCTGGATGCTCGGCGAGACGATATTGATCCCGGACGTCGGCGTTCATGATTACTGCTTCCGTTCCGAGTTGGCCGCCAAGGTAGGATTGCGGAGCGCGCTCGGATTTCCGCTGCGGGCGAACGGCAGCATCATCGGCGTCATCGATTTCCTCGGACAGCAGCTGGGCGATGCCGACGATCGACTGCGAAACATGTTCGACGGCATCGGGCAGTTGATCGGGATGTTCATGCAGCGCAAACGCGCCGTGGCGGCGCTGCGCCAATCGGAGGCCCGCTTTGCATCGCTGTTCCGCGCCAACCCATCGCCGTTGTTCATCACGCGCGTCGGCGACGAGCGCAATATGGAGGTCAACGACGCGTTCATCCGCATGACCGGTTACAGCCGCGAGGAGCTTGTCGGCCGCACGGGGACGGAACTGAACATGATCAGCGCCGAGACGCACGCCCGCATCGTCAAACGCATGCGCGCCACAGGTTCCGTTCGCGGCCTCGAGATCGACGTGCGGACGAAGGCGGGGGAGATGCGCCGCGTGCTTCTGTCGGTTGAACGCATCGAGCTGGACGGCGAGCCGTTCGCGCTCGCGATCGGCATGGATGTCACCGAGCAGCGCCAACTGGAATCCAGGCTCCGTCAGTCGCAGAAGATGGATTCGATCGGCCTGCTCGCCGGCGGCATCGCTCACGATTTCAACAACGTGCTCACCGTGATCACCGGAGCCAGC
>CAZJYH010000780.1:0-2571 GCA_964549365.1 uncultured Alphaproteobacteria bacterium | reverse complement strand
AGGGGTTCCCCGTCAGCGTCACGGTTCCGGCATTGATGACGCCGGAGACCACGCCGACAGGATCCGACCGCTTGTGCAGGCGGGAGGCGTTCAACTGCTGATACACCTGGTTCACCTGCGGCCACGCCGTGATGTTGTTGGTGTGCAGATGCAGCTCATCGACGCCGTCGTAGATCACGCCCGGTTGGTTGTTGAACACGATCTGGAAGTTGATATACAGATCGGCGCTGGCCGGCAGTCCATTCGGATTGTCGGACCGGATGCGGGAGATCGTCGAGACCTTGTTCGGATCCTGCACGATCGTGAACGGACCAAGCACCGGATCGTTGCCGGTGAGCGTCAGGCCGGCAGGCTTGAGATCGGACCACGGGTTCGGATCGCCGTCCGGCGAGTTGGCAAGGTACTCGAAACTTCCGGTGCCGTTGACCGACGCCACGAAGTTGCGTGGGGGACTAGTGCACGACACCGGCGCCGAGGAGATCACGATGCACCCACAAATCGTTCCGATCGGCCGCTGAAACGCCGCCGGCGCAAAGCCGTGAGAGATTTCCATCGCCGCCGCAAGGCCAACTCCGGTCAACACGACAGCCGCCAGTACTTTCATTCCTGTCTTCATTCTGACTTCTCCATTGAATTGTAAGGAACGCTGAGGTATACGAATCGCCGTACGGCGCGCACGGTCCGGACGTGGAATTCACACGTCACACCGGCGGCCGGCATCCATCCCATCCACTCCCGGCGCATCCGGAGCGCCGTGAAGCTCGGGGCCTGCAGGCACCCATGTATCTCGGAATGCCGCCCGTCGACGGCTGAGAATGGCATCAATGAGAATGGCATCAATACGAACATCGTATGTGTTGAAATCCATGCGGCGGCCTTCCTTCATGGCCGGAGTCTCCTCCGCGATGGAAGTCGAACCGGTCGAGGCGCACGGCAGCGGGAACACGAGAGATCTATAGGACGACATGCAGGCGAGCTGGACGGAGGGCGTCTATCGCGCGACAGCACGTCAACGTTTGGAGAGAGAAGAAGGGGGTATCCGAAGAGTGGGCGAACGGCCAAGCCCTCACCGAGAGATTGCCGGTCGTGATCGACCATACACCGAAGCACGCTTCGGTGTCGGTGCCGGGCTCGCGTGTGGTCCGAGCGGCACCATCGCAAGTATACGGCGGCGATCGCCCGGGAACTTCTTGCGCCTTGCTGTATCGAGCCGTTCGGCGCGCCGCTCTGCGGTAAACGGCGGGGGCGCGCCGCTGCACGTCGGCCCGCCCCCGGTACACGATGCGGGCTGTATCGCTCCCGCCGACACGTCCTAGTTCTCCGCGGCCGTCACCGTCACGGACGCATTCTGCAAGGTCAACACCGGCACGCCCGGAGCGTCTGCACGATCGAACTGTGTCACGCCGACCTGGGTGTAGATCGCGCCTTGATGCGGCCAGACCGTCAAGTTCGGATCCTCGATCACGATCTCGGTCAGCGATCGATACGTTACGCCCGGATGTGCGCTGCTCGTCAGCGTCGCATGGAATCGCAGCGTGCCCTTCGCGGGCATCGGATCGCTTTCGTTCTGTGCCTCGATGCGCGAGACCGCCGTGCTGCGGTCAATGTCGGCGGTGAGCGTGAACGTGCCGAGCGCCGGATCGGTGCCGCTGTGGTCGATGTCGTCCGGCAACAGTTCCGTGTAGCGAAGCGGATCAGACGCCGGGGCATTTGCTACATGCCGGAAGCCGGCCGTCCCGGAAAGCGTGACGGTGCCGTTGACCTCGCCGACCAATTCCGCCGTGACGTCGGCATCGCACCGACTCACCGTCTCCTGGGGCTTTTCATATGGTCCCGGGCCGGGCTGCGCGCGCAACACCGCGGCACATCCAAACATCACGACAAACGCGAGGCCCGCCGCCCAAACACAACGTGTTGAGGTATTCATGGAAAACTCTCCGTGATTGTTGTGCGACCAGTTTATTGTGTGGTTCCGTCGGTACGGCCGGCCGCTTCACGACGCCCCGGGCGCGAATGCCCCACGTTGCCGCCCCGATGCCGGGAGAGACGACATCCACGACTGCCCATACCGCCGCGTATAATACACGGACCAGGATCCCGAACCTTCTTCCGCCTTGCTCGATACGCCGAAGAATGAGGGCGCCGCACCGGACGCCCACCTCGGCGGGCGTCCGGGAATGAGCGGCTGTCCGCATCGTTTTTTCACGATTGCCCGGATGCATCGCTCCAGAACTTCATTATATTTGTGGCCCGGTCGCCGAAACGGCTGCCTCGGACGAGGTGCCGGGATGGTCGAACGGGACGGCTGCGAACCCAGTCCAACCTGCAAGGGTACCGCGAGTTCGACCCGAGCCCGAAGGGCGAGAGCACCGAGCGAAGCGAGGGACATCTCACCCCTGCTCGTCGAAGCAACCGGCCGGTGTTGCTGCCGCAAACGCAACACGACACACCTGGAGAGGTGCTAGAGTGGTTGAATAGGACGGTCTCGAAAACCGTTGTACCCGCAAGGGTACCGTGAGTTCGACCCGAGCCCGAAGGGCGAGAGCACCGAGCGAAGCGAGGGACATCTCA
>CAZJYH010000779.1:0-2572 GCA_964549365.1 uncultured Alphaproteobacteria bacterium | reverse complement strand
GGGCCGAGGAGCCCGGGTACCCGTCGATCGTCGGCTCGGGGCCGAACACCTGCATCCTGCATTACGAGACCAACCGCCGCAGGACCGCGCCGGGGGATCTGGTGCTGATGGATTGCGGCGCCGAGTATCACGGCTACTCCGCGGACGTGACGCGAACGTTTCCGGTGAGCGGCACGTTTACACCGGAACAGCGGGCGATCTACGATCTCGTGCTGCAGGCCCAGATCGCCGGGATCGACGTCTGCCGCGCCGGCAACAATTTCCAGGCGGCGCATCGCGTGGCGGTGGACATCATCAGCGCCGGGCTGGTGCGCCTCGGCATCATCACGAGCCCCGAGCAGTACCGTACCTATTTCATGCACGGCACCTCGCACTTCCTCGGGCTGGACGTGCACGATGTCGGCACGCCCGGCACATTGAAACCCGGGATGGTGCTCACCGTGGAGCCGGGGGTCTACATTGCGGCCGGAAGCCCCTGTGACAGGAAGTGGTGGAACATCGGCGTGCGCATCGAGGACGACATCCTCGTGACCGACGCGGATCCGGTGAATCTATCGGGGGGGCTGGAGCGGACGCCGGAGGCGATCGAGGCGCTGATGCGCTCCGGCGTACCGAACGGCGCGCCGGAATCGTCGCACTGACGGCCATGCGGCCCGCAGGACATGGGCGCCGGGGGAAGATGTAGACAGGGAGGAACTATGGAACGGACGTACGTGATCGACGGCTACAATGTGATCCACTCCTCGCCGGAGTTGAAGCGCACGCTGCGCAACGCCGGTGCGGAGCGTGCGCGGGCCGATCTGCTCAACGCCGTGGCCGGTTTTGCAGAGCGCATCAACGCGCGATGCATCGTGATCTTCGACGGCGAGGCCGAGTCGGGTGCCGTCACGCCCCGCGTGCAGGCCGTCTCCAGCCGGCGCCGCTCCGCCGACGATCTGATTCGCGAGCATGCCCGCGCCGAAGGGAAGCGCCTTGCGGTGGTCTCCTCCGATCTGGAGATCATCGCCACCGCGCGCGTCAACATGGCGGAGATCGTCCCCTCCAAGGCGTTCGCCGCGGGTCTGCATCTCGGCACACATTCGGCCGGCCTGGCCGCTCCCACCGACGGCGCCGCGCGCCCGCATCGTATCGCCGAGCTTCGCGAACGCTCCGAGAAGCCGGGGGCCATCTCGCGCGACGATCTCGACGAGTGGAAGAAGTTGTTCGGTGCCGAGTGACGGGCGCGGCGTTGTGCCCGGTGATTCACCGCAACGACGCGCGTTGTGACGGAGTACCTGGTACCGTGCCAATGGTGTTGTGCCGGAGTTGACTCCGGCACGCGTCGGGCGGGTAGGTTCGGGTCGGGGGGTCAACCCCGCGACAACACGTGGGTCGGGTGCGTAGGATACGCAGAGGCCATCCATCTTCACGAGCATCCCGCGTCGAGCGTTCCGGAAGAATGCACCGCTGAGGACGCGGAGGAACGCAGAGAACAACACCGACCCTTGCGACTCGCCACCCGCTACGGAATCACCCACACCCGCCGCGCCTTCAGTCGATGCTGCAGGATGTTCGAGATCGCCTTCAGGCTGTACTCGACGCCGAAACGGAGCTTCAACCACTGCTGAATCTCGTTCAACGTGCCGACATTCCCGCTCTTGAGCTTGCTGCGCAACTCCTCCAGCTCGCTCTGGTTGATGCGCATGCGGCCGTCATCGCCGTCCAATCCGCGCACCAGTGCCGGCAGACCGGCGCGATGGTACTCATGGAGCCACCGGTTCACGCTGCGCTCCGAGCAGCCGAGCCGCACGCTTACTTCGAGCAATGTCAATGATGGTTCGTCCTTCAACATCCGGAGCATTCTGATGCGATTCAGTTGCACCGGTTGATTCCGAAACTGATGCTCCAGGGCGATCAGCCTCGCATGGCTCTCCTCGATGGTGCCATTACGCTTCCGTGCCATACCTGTCCTCTCTCTCTGCCTTGGGGTGAAATGAGGGTCTGAATAAATGGCCGCCGTGCGGAAGGGGGTACCGTGCCGCGTCGGCAACCTGTAGCGATGGGCACCGCGCCGCGCGCGCGGCCGTACCCGGGGATGTGTCCGTCGTCAGCCCGTTCAACCCGATGCGCCCGGGGATGAACCTGCGGGGTGGGCGCATTCGGCGGGGCTCGACGGCTCAACGGCGCCTGGACCGCGCCGCCGTTTCTGCGGGCAGGCTGTGCCGTGTGTGCACAGCCTGCGGAACCGGCTGCCTGGTTCTCAGCAGCCGATCACCACCATGCTTCCGTCGACGAGGAAACGAAGCATACGAACGCGGACATCCTGAGCTTCACCGCGGAAATGATCTTCCACCGACTGGACGGTCTCGCGGTTGTCTTCAAACTGATCGACGCTCTTCGTGGACATGCGACGCATGATACACCTCAATGGGTTTGGGTCGGACTTTTGTTGTCAGTTCGTCTATCGTTCCGCCGTGCATCGCGTGATACGCCGTTCGGGGCGCGATGCAGCGCGGTTGGGCCTGGGGCCGCGCGCGAGACGTGTGTGTTCGGTGGCCGCGCTTGGCCGTCTGCCGGTTGTTCCGTTCATGCG
>CAZJYH010000778.1:0-2574 GCA_964549365.1 uncultured Alphaproteobacteria bacterium | reverse complement strand
GATTCTACGGGTGATCATACTGCGGGCTACAGCGCCGCCGTTCACGTTGCCGACCAATCATCAGCAGGAGACCAGCATGTAGCTCGACGAAAAACAACAACGCATGTGCGAGACCAGCCGATTGAATTTCTCCGATCTGTGGCCCCTGTTCCTGAACTGGACATTGAAGCGCACGCCCGAGTTGTCGCACACCCAGGGATTGATCGACATCGCCGAGACCACCATGCGGAAAAACGGCGTTCGGACCGAGGTGCTGCGCCCCGTTGGCTTCGGCATCGCCTAGGGTGTGTACGACGACATGACACAGCACGGTTGGGAACGCGACGACTGGCCGATGATCGCCGAGAAGGTGCTGGCCGCCGATATTCTCGTTATCACCTCACCGATCTGGCTTGGTAAGAAGTCGTCGGTATGTACGAAGGTGATCGAGCGTCTGTATGCCCTGTCGCACAACCTGAACGCCGCTGGGCAATACGCGTATTACGGGCGCGTCGGCGGCTGCCTGATCACCGGCAGCGAGGACGGCGCCGAGCATTGTTCGATGAACATCCCGTACTTGCTGCAGCGCCTCGGCTACGTGATCCCGCCGCAGGCCGACGCCGCATGGCTCGGCGAGGCCGGATCGGGACCTTCGTATCTGGACCCCGGA
The DNA here is from genome assembly GCA_964549365.1 of uncultured Alphaproteobacteria bacterium. Lineage (GTDB taxonomy): Bacteria > Bacteroidota > Ignavibacteria > OLB7 > OLB7 > JAFDZV01. The sequence continues at coordinate 1,925 of CAZJYH010000778.1, read as the reverse complement.
TCGGGCGGCCCCGAGAACGATTTCACGAACCGCAACACCACCTTCATGGCCTGGAACCCGATGCACCTTGCGCGCATGATCAAGGACGCAAGCGGCATCCCCGCACACGGCAATCGGCGTGCGGAGTGGGACGCAGGATGCCGGTTCGACTTCCCGAATCCGGAGTACCGATAAGAACGCGCCGCCGGATCGAGAAGCAATTCGGCACTGGGCGCGCGTTCGGAGCGGCCGCATCGGCCGATGCCGACATACGGTCACAATCCTGCGGGACATGGTGCCTGGGCTGCGGCTTGAAACACATCGGGCGCCCGATGGAGAATGCCTTGACGACATCCACCAGGCGTGTACCGATGTGCGCGGGCGATGTCCAGTTTTGCACCCATTATTCCTCTTAATATCAGGCTGTTGAAGTATCGCAATGCCGAGGATATTCAAGGATGATTGGGCGCGGAGGACCAATCGCCCGCGAAAGCAACTTCTTTTCCGACGTAGTGCGGATGTCCTTCGACAGCCTGATGTAGCTGTTGCCGTTGGCGGGCATATTATATTCGACTCCGGACCGCCGGCATCGTATTTCCGACTCTCTCCACCGTCCCCTCTCTCTCTCCCTGGGTTCAGATACCCTGCATTATCGCGTCCATGACGGTCACTGAACGTCACGGCGGCGTCGATCTCCACACCTTGAGGACAACTTTCCTCGAGCCGCTCTCCTGTGCCGTATCGTGCGCTCGCCGCTGTCGTCATTCATATTCCATTTCAATTCCAACAAGGAGGGTCGAGCCATGAAGACATGTTTAACGACACGTGGCCGCTGCATTGTTGCCACTCTGCTGGCCACGGCGGCGATCGCGTGCAGCATCGGCACCACGGAGCTGCGGGCCGGATGTTGCGAGCTGACAATCCACAACAACACACCATGCACATTCCGCGCCTGCGCGCAGTCGGCAGCCTGGACCGAGTGTGTGGCAATTCTTCCCGGAACCAATGTTATCCCGATCCCCGACTGCGCGGACATAACGGCGCGCTGGGTGGTCGATGCCTGCGGTATAAGAGTTGACTGTCCGACCTTCGTCGACCAGTGTATCGACATCCTCCTCCCAGACGGGTGTTGTATCCGCGCCTGCAAGCTGGACGAATGCACATGGACTGTTCAGCCCGGCAATTGCTCCCCATGCTGAACCATCCGACCTCGGCGGCCCGGGCCGCCGGGACCGAGGGCGACGCATAATCCCGGTGGAATCGGAGGGCGGCCGCTCCGGCGGACGCCCTCCGTACCCGGTCGACGCGGGATGTTGCCGAGAGCGCGCGCGAGACACGTTGCCTCGATGTTCTCTACAATGAATTCCGCGCACGGCAACACACGCGACATCACGCCCCGAACCATCCGGCTCGCGATTCCGCGATGAAGAACACGGCACAGCCGTACCACGTCAATCAACATCCGTCCGCCTTCCCCGCTTCCCACGAACGTTGGCGCAGAGATGCTCCCCGCGCCTCCACGGATGCACGAGGGGTCGGAGTCCAACTCCGACCCAACACACATACGGTTGACTCTTGAAAGAACTCCGTCCATGCATCGGCCGTCCTCGAGAACCTCGCCACTCGCACGCCACTCGCCACCCTTCCCAGCGTCGAGCGTCCGCCGTCCAGGGTCCAGGATGATGCCACCGCATAGGCCGCAGAGGAACGTGGATGCCACTCGCTACTCGCGACCCGCCATGCTATATTTGCCCGCTGAATTCCGCACCCCGTGCCGCTTCTCAACAGGCGCGCAATCACTCGGGGCGCACAGACATTCTCCTTCGTGTTGGCCCGGCCAATGTGCCGTGCGGCCCGGTCGCGGAGTGCAACTCCGCGACAACAACAATGCAACTCCGCGACTACGCCCAGTTCGCCTTGAGTTGTACTGCGGGCACTGTTCCGAT
>CAZJYH010000777.1:0-2578 GCA_964549365.1 uncultured Alphaproteobacteria bacterium | reverse complement strand
CGGGGTACAGACGTTCAAGTCGTGGGCCAACCGGTGGTTGCCGACATAAATTTGCTTTTGACTGACGACGGCACGGATACCCTTTCCGGTAATCGATTCGAACTCCTGAATCCGTATCTCTCCCTCATCCGCATGATGAGCAACGTGCTCCGCGATGATGGCCGATGCTATAGGGTGTTCGGACCGGGTCTCCACGGCAGCCGCGAGATGCAGTATCTCGGCCTTGGATCTGCTGTCCAGGGGGATCACATCGGTTACACGAGGACGCCCCTCGGTAATGGTCCCGGTTTTGTCCAGCGCGATCCCCTTGAGCATCGTTCCCAATTCGAGATACGTTCCTCCCTTGATGAGAATCCCTCGACGCGCGGCGGCGGCCAGACCACTGACAATGGTGACGGGCGTCGAGATCACCAGCGCGCAGGGACAGCCGATCACCAGCAGTACGAGAGCCCGGTAGATCCATTCACCCCAGGCGCCGCCGGATGCAAGAGGCCCGATCACCGCCACAAGGATCGCGAAGCAGAAGATCGTCGGAGTATAGTACCGGGAGAATGTGTCGACGAACCTCTCCGCCTTCGCACGGTTGGAGGTCGCTTGCTCGACCATCCGAATTACCTTGCTGATGGTCGACTCGGCAGCTACATGGGTGACCTCATAGTCAAAGGTGCCGCTTCCGTTGATGCTCCCGGCAAACACCGTATCCCCTGCATTTTTCTCGACCGGGATCGACTCGCCGGTGATCGGAGCTTGGTCGATCGACGAGGAGCCGTGACGTAGCACGCCATCCAGCGGCAATCGTTCACCCGGTTTGATGCGTATCGGTTCACCTCGTGCCACGCTTCCAACCGGCACGGTTTTCCATTCCCCGTCACGCAGCACCATGGCCGTTTCCGGAGCAAGTTCCATCAATGACCGTACGGCGTTACGTGCCCGCTCCAGGCTGCGCGCCTCGATAAGCTCCGCCAGGGAGAAGAGGAAGATCACGACGGCGGCTTCTGTCCACTCCCCAATGAGAACGGCACCGATCGCTGCGACAGTCATCAGGAAGTTGATGTTCAGTGTCAACGACCTTACCGATCTCCATGCCTTACCCGCGACCTCATACCCTCCGACGATGATCGCGACCGCCGCGAGAATACGAATGATCAGCGCCGACTCATCCCAACCGGAGAGGGCTAGCGCTTCGGCCGTCAGGGCGAACACCCCGGAGATCAGCGTCAGGATCGTCCCCGGCTTCGTCCAGGCCGAAGGCTGAATCACCTGAAGCTGGATCTGTCGCTCAGCCGGGGTACTCGATATTGCATCCATCCCGGCGGTCTTGACCGCGGCCACAATCGGCTTCTCGTCGACAAGCGTATGCGTCACCGTCAACAGCCGGGCCATGAGGTTGAAATCCAACTTCTCGATACCCTTCATCGGTTCGAGGACGTTGCGGATCAACCGCTCCTCGGTGGGGCAATCCATTTTCTCGATAAAGAACTCCGAGACCTTCATGGCAATCATGTTCGATGAAATGAACGGTGACGAGGATAAGCGATGTCGGACCGGAATCGAACTCCGGTAGCGCTCGTTATCACAAACCTCTCAATGTTCATGCTCGCTCAACTCCCCTTTTTGCCGCGCGGATTTCAGGTAGAAGACGCCCGCGGCCGCGATCCGGTCGCCCTCCTTCAAACCCGCCTCGACGATGATTCTCTCGTGCGTCTGCGAGCCGATCTTTACCTCGACCCGCTCGAACGTGTTCGGCTCATGCTCCCGATACACGAAGTAGTTCGTGCCCTCCTGTTCGAGTGCCCCCACCGGGACCGCGATCGCATATCCGCTTACCGAGCGCTCGAACTCGACCGTGACGAACGACTCGGGACGGAAGTGATTGCCGGTGTTCGCCAGCTCGACTCGTACGGTCACCGTCCGCGACTCGGGATCGACCGAAGGGGAGAGGAAGATGATGCGCCCCGATTGCCGTTCTCCTCTGGGGTCACGAGTGAAGCCCACGCCGCCGATCGCGAGACTCGATGCCATCTCCGGAGGCACCTGCGCATTAACCCAGACGGTGCCGGTGTTCACCACTTCGAAGACGTCCTTGCTCGGCTCGACAAATTGACCGAGCGAGGCTTCACGCCGCGAAACGATGCCGGCGATCGGTGAGCGGAGCGTGATGCGCGAGCTGAAGGCTCGGCCTTCGCCCGGGTTGCCGGGGCTCAACCCGAGCGCGCGCAGCTTCGTTTCTGCCGCACGCTGGGCCGCGACCGCCCGAGCATGTGCGGCCTGTGCCTCTTCCAATGTCCGTTGTGCGCCGATCTTTTCCGTCGAGAGCTTCTCTTGGCGGTCAAGCGCGGACTTCGTCTGCTCGGCATCGGCGCGGGCGCGGAGATACTCTCCCTTCAATTCGCCGATATCGAACGCTTCGATCTCGGCGAGCGCAGCGCCACGCCCCACACGCGATCCTTCGGAAACGAACAGCCGCGTGACCCTGCCTCCGATGATCGTGCCAACATGGGCGATACCGTTCTGTGTGGGCACCACACGCCCCGGCGCGGTGAACACGGCATGCACCGGCTGCTTCGTGATCTTCTCC
>CAZJYH010000776.1:0-2578 GCA_964549365.1 uncultured Alphaproteobacteria bacterium | reverse complement strand
CGTTCATGAGCACCGGGAGCGCCTCTTCCGGGCCGATATAACCAACGATTCCGCACATGGGAGATTCCTTAACGTGAGATCTTTTCGGGTTGGAGGGCCAAAATACGGAATGGGGTGGTGCGAACATGTAGCAGATCGCGCCGCTCCGAGGCTCGCATTCGCCCCTCGCGTGATGCGCTTACGACGCGGTGCAACATGCTCTGTTCCGGCGGGTACAAACGCCGCGCGTGGCATCGCATGCGGAGCGGCGCCTGTATGCGCGAGCCCCGCCGAGTCCCTTTCGGGTGCATCGGCGAGGCCGTAAATTGCCCGGGCTTCGATGTACGATTCGTCTCGGCCGGGCGCCGGTCGCAGGAGCTGATGCTCCATCATGCGGTGCCTTCCGTGCCGCACCGCGGTCATGAGCGCCCGCGCCGCTTTCCCCGTCATCTACTCCCATCGGCTCTCGATGCAGACTCTCGTCGACTTCCTGAACCATGGCGTTCTTCCGTTCACGGGCCGTGCGGTTGAGCGGGAGCGCATCATGGCGTTCTGGCGCACGACGGTGGAGGCGCAGTGGATGCGCGCCGCGCTGCTGGTGGGCGAGGCCGGCGTGGGGAAGAGTCGCCTGATCGAGGAGATCACCTCGCCGATCGCCGCGGCCGGCGGCGTCGTCATCGCCGCGAAGCTCTATCCGGAGTCCGCGATGTCGGTTGCGCCGGTGCTCGCGCAGGCGCTCTGGTATGCCGACGGCACCCGGCGGCTGTTGAAGAGCGAGCCGGAGCCGACCATGAACGCCGTGACGGCCGCGCTGCGACGCGTCTCGCGCCTGCGTCCGACGCTCCTGGTGATCGAGGATATCCACCTGCTCAGCGGCGATGCCCTCGCCGAGTTCGCGCTGCTGTTCGAATCGCTGGCCGATGAAATCCTCTCCGTGCTGTGCGCGGCGCGTCCGGTCGAGCTGGAGGCGCGCGGCATTCTCGAACGCTACCTCACCGAGGAGATCGAGCTCGAGGGTCTGCCCGCGGAGCAGATCGCGGAGCTGTGGCGGCGGGTCTTCGAAACGGAGGGGACGGCCGACGTGGTGGGTCCGTTGGCCGAGGCGACGCACGGCAATCCTCTGGCGCTGCGTTCGGCGTTGCGCGGAGCGCTGCGCGGCGATGCGCTGGTTCGGGATGATCCCGCGGGGGGATGGCGGCTGAAGATTCCCGCCGGCGCCTTCGCGCGCAGCCTGCAGCGGAGCGTCGGGTTTCTGGCCGACGGCATGGCCGCGCACCTGAGCCGTGAGGAGAAGCCGGCCGCCGAGCGTCTGGCGATGCTGGGCGAGGTGTTCGCGAAGGAGGCCGCCGACGCCATGATCCCCGACGCCGACCGCCTGCTGGACCAGCTTACGTTCAAGGGGGTGGTGGTTACCGCGCGTGTTGCGGCCCCGCCGCTCGACAGCGCCGCAAGCGAGTTCCCGTTGTACGCCTTCACGCACACGCTGCTGCACCGGCACCTGGTGGAGGGGGCCGCCGTTCCCCTGAATGATCTGCTGGCGATCGTTGCCGACGGGCTGCCGCTGTACTCGGTACTGCCGTTCCAGCTGATGCCGGCGGCGGTGGATGCCGGGGAGGGGGGGGAGGCGTTCCTGCTGCGCCGTGCGATCGACCGCGCGGTTGCCGTATCGGCCGCCCTGGACCGAGGCCCGGACTGGAAGCTCGCAATGGAGATATGGAGCGTTGCGGCGCTGCTGGTGGAGCGGACCGCATCGGTCTGGAGCCCGGCCGATCGCATGGACCTTCATGCCACGCTGCTGGTGCAGAAGATCGCGCTGCACCGGCGAGGCGATCTGACGGCCGAATACGAAGCGATGGTGAACGAGCTGCTGGCCGTCACCGATACCATGATGGGGGAGGGGGAGCGCGCACCGCTACGCCATCGCCTGTCGGCGCTTCGGCTGCTGCACTGGCGCATGTTCCGCGAGGATTACAGCCGGTGCAGAGCCGTCTGGGAGGAGGTGCAGACGCTCCTGGCCCGCGCGCCGGAGTTGGCCGCATCCAGCGAGCACGTGGAGTATCTGCGCGATGTGGCCCAGGCTGCCGCGGCCACACCGGATGAGGACATGCTGCGCCGGGTGGAGTCGACGCTGCGATCGGTGCTCGCCTCCGGCGCGCTCGACGAGGAGCATGCCGCGCGAGCCCGGCGTCGCGTGGTGCCGCATCTGCTGCCGCTCTTCGAGACGGAGGCGGAGCTGCAGGAGCGCCTGGAGATGCTCGACGAGCTGGCCGCTTCGACGGTCGGCAACGACGCGGACTTCAAGGTGTGGAAGCTGACGCTGCTCGAGAGCATCGGACGGATGGACGAGGCGCTTGCGGTGTGCGACGATCTGCACGCTCAATCGCAGAGGCTGGGGCTGGCGCGCACCACGTTCCACAGCAGGCTGGTGCGACTGTGCGCGTATGCGGCGTTCGGCATGGAGATGGAGGGGGTGCTGGAGACCGCGCAGACGCTCTGCGCCGAGGCGCCGGAGGAGAGTCGCGCGTCGGTGCGGGGCACGGTTGCGATCTATCTCTCGACCATCGGGCTGCTGCGCGGCGAGCCGGAATGGACCGCCACG
>CAZJYH010000775.1:0-2582 GCA_964549365.1 uncultured Alphaproteobacteria bacterium | reverse complement strand
CCGGCAGAGAGGTGCCGGGCGCCGTTTTTATTTTGAGTTCCTCGGCCAATTCTATTGACTCTTGCGACGCGTCCCCCTATTATTGGCCCACCGTGGTGCGGTGGATACCACCACGATATCCCTTGCTCAAGCATAATTCGGCGCAGAGTATCGCACGTGTCCCGACGCGTGGGGCGCATCACGTTCGATGGCCCAATGCGTCCGTTGCGAAATTGTCCGGGTCGTCGACCGGACTCGATGTCACGTTGGAGCGGTCCACATCGTGCGGCAAAAAATCCGCATGCTTGCCACATTGCGCAGACCGTGAGGATCGGCGCATCAATCAGTTCTCCCGATTTTTCTCGACGCGACGGCGTTGCGCTGTTGCGGGCAACGTGTCGTTCGAATATTCGTGCGCGCCGATTGCCGATGTCTGATCTCAACGCCGGTGCCGTGCAGCGTTGACATGCTGCGCCTCGATTATCGATTGACCCTCGATTGAGACGCAATGGATGAAACGGTTCTTCGAACCCGCAAGCATGGAAGGAGATGTTGATTGTGACTGTGTTGCGGTTTCTGCGGTATTAATCGGAACCAGATTCGCCCGAAGTCTTCACCGACGACGGCCGCTGAACGGCCCGACGCCGGTGTACGCACGGGAAGACGCCACCGCACAACAATCATAGCCTCTCGGATGCTATGGCTGTCAGTGTGCGCAATGACGGTTGATCGACACGTTCAACGCATGTGTGCATGGAGGATACCATTGAACCAGCTCAAATACGAATACGGTCACAAGACCGTACAAGATCTCGTCAGCTTATTCGAAAAAGGACAACTGAATCTCGAGCCGGTCTTCCAGCGCGACTCAGTGTGGCAGCCCGGTGATCGCAAGAAGCTGATCGAAACGATTTTCATGCATTATCCGATCCCTTCGATTTTTCTCTACAAGCAGATCAACGACGAGGGGCGGCTGGTGTATGATGTGATCGACGGCAAGCAGCGTCTGGAAACGATCCTTATGTTTCAGGGCGTCAGCCGATTTCGGCGAAGTCGTTTCAGCGCGCAGGTGCAGATCGATACGGATAATTGCGCCGAACTGGATTGGCCCACCATCCGCCGATCCGGATGTGAACATCGTATGATGGGATACAAAATTCAGACGGTGGAGATCGAAGGCGATTTGTCGGACATCATCAGTCTGTTCGTGCGGATCAATTCAACCGGGAAAAGCCTTTCGAGCGCGGAGAAGCGCCATGCGCGCTATTTCCGAAGTCAGTGGTTCCTCGCGGCGCAGCGTCTCGCTCGAAACAACCAGGCATATTTCGCTACGATCATGAGCCCCACGCAGATCGCCAGAATGAAGCATGTGGAGTTGGTGTGCGAGCTGATCGCTTCGATCTGCTCCGAGGGGATCATCGACAAGAAGAAGGCGGTGGATCGCGTGGTCGGCGGGGAGGACGTGGATCGAAGGGCTCTTGCGGCCTGCACGCGCACGTTCTCGCGGGTGATGAAACTGCTGCGCGGGATGCTCCCCGAGATTGCTCAGACGCGCTTCGCGAACGCAGTGGATTTCTACTCTCTGTTCATGCTCGTCCACGAGTTCGATCGTGAGGGGCTGGTGTTGATCGACGCCGAACGGAATCGCAGCGCCCAGGCGGTGCTCATGCGGTTCTCCGATCAGATCGATCGTGTACGGGTACAGCTTCGCGGTGGGCTCGGCGTGGTAGCGCAGGTCTCCGCCGTGCACGAGTATCTGGTCACGGTGCAGGGGAACACGGACAGTCTGGTGACGCGCCGCCGTCGGGCCGAGATCCTGCGATCGGTTCTCGGCGGTCTGTTCGAGGTGAGGGATGCCCGGAGGACCTTCACGCCGGAACAGCGGCGGTTGATCTGGCATTCCGATGAGCGGAAACGTTGTGCCGGATGTCGCGCGATGCTGAGTTGGGAAAACTTCACGATCGACCATGTCGTGGCGCATGCGCGGGGAGGCAAAACGTGCGAGGCCAACGCGTCGTTGATGTGCCGCCGGTGCAACTCGCGCAAGGGGGTACGGTAGATGTCGTTGCGGCCTGCCACAGCTTCCGAGCCGGGGGCCGCGGCAGGCGGCTCGATACCTTCGTGTCCGATGCGTCCGTCCCTTGCACTATCCGTCGCGCGCTCCGTATCATCGCCGCCATGTCATCCAAGCCGATCGTTCGCTCGCCCGCATTCATGCTGCCGTCCGTGCTGCTGGTCGCAATCACCTGCCTGTGCGCCGGCTGTGCGGGTGCCACCACCGAAACCATCGGTTCGGCCTTCATCGACGATCGCCTCTACTTCGGCCGAACGATCGGCGGAGGAGGCGTGGTCGGTGATGAGGGATGGCGCGAGTTTCTGCGCACGGAGGTGACGCCGAGGTTCCCGGACGGGCTCACGTGGTGGAACGCCTCGGGGCAATGGCGGAACGAGGCCGGGACAATCACAACGGAGGAGACCTTCGTGCTGGAACTGCTGCATCCGCCGAGTCATCTCGCCGATTCGCTTATCGGCCTGGTGATCGATCGCTACAAGGCGTCGTTTCACCAGGAGTCCGTGTTATGGTCGCGCACGGGGGCTTCCGT
>CAZJYH010000774.1:0-2584 GCA_964549365.1 uncultured Alphaproteobacteria bacterium | reverse complement strand
ATCGTATGGAACAATGTCATGGTGGCGTTCATGATGGTGGGGATGGGGTTGTTCCTGTCGATCGGCACGGTGTGGCTGCTGTTCCGCAACGGCGTGATGGTGGGGGCGTTCCAGTACTTCTTCATCGAGCGCGGTCTCTGGAAGGTTTCGGCCCTGACGATCTGGATCCACGGCACGTTGGAGATGACCGCCTTCGTTGTGGCGGGGGCGGCGGGATTGGTGCTGGGCAACAGCATCCTGTTTCCGAAGACCTTCTCGCGTGTGGAGTCGTTCATGCGCGGAGCAAAGAAGAGCGTGAAGATGGTGATCGGTCTGGTGCCGATCATCACCGCGGCAGGGTTTCTGGAATCCTTCGTGACACGGCACAACGACATGCCCGAGATCCTCAGCCACGCCATCATCTTCGGATCGTTGGCGTTCATGATCTGGTACTTCCTGATCTACCCCATTCAAGTCCGCAACAAACTTGCGAGCGATGCCGACCGAACGCATTGAGCTGCTGCTTTCGCGGAAGGCGGGGGAGCAGATAAACCATACGTTTCAGTTCCTCCGCGAAAATGCCCGCACGCTCTGGCGCGCGGCGTTGTACATCGCGGGGCCGTCCACGTTGCTGACCGGCGTGTTCCTCGGCTACAACTTCATCGGGTCGGTGGCGCCGGAACTGGGGGGCACGATGGTCGATCCCTCGCTCGGCGCGTTGCTGGGCCTGTTCTTCGGCGGCGTCACGATGCTGCTGTTGCAGGGGGTCGCGAACGAATACCTGTTGCTGTATCGTGACCGCCGGCCCGAGGACATCTCGGTGGACGATGTGTGGCGCGGCATGCGCGGCCATCTCGGCAAGCTGATCAGCACCACGATCGTGGTGGGATTGATCTATGTCGGCGGCTATTTCGGGCTGGCGTTGATGGGCGCCTTCGGCGGTGTGTTCCTGGTGATGCTGGGCGTGCTCGCGCTCTTCATTCCTGCGATCTATGCCACCGTTCCCTTCTCGATCCTCTTCGCGGTTCGCATCCATGAGGATAAGTCCATCGGCAACGCCATCACGCGTTCGTTCGAGCTGGTGAAGGGGTACTGGTGGTCCAGCTTCGTGGTGATCTTTTTGCTGGGGCTGATCGCGTGGTACATGGCGGCCATCTGCGTGTTCCCATCGATGATCGTGCTCGGTGCCGCCGGAGTCTTCAACGAGGGGGATCGCACCTCGTCGCTGCGCATCGTCATCCTCGTGGTGCTCGCGTTCGGAAGCGTGCTCAGCTACATGGCTGCCTTCCTGCCGACGCTCGGCGCCGCGCTCAACTACTTCAACCTCGTGGAGAAGCACGAGGGAACCGGCATGCTTGCGCGCATCGACTCGATCGGCACGCCCGAGGAGGAGAGCCCACTCTCGATGTATTGAACGTCCCGCGTCCTCCGTTGATCGACATCCGTATCATATCGCTCGCTCGTGCTCAGATCAGGCGCCCGGCCCGCGCGCTCGGCGTGGCGTTCGCATGCCTTGCGTTGACGGTCCGGATACCCACGCCGGCGCATGCGCAGCCGGAGCCCGGAGAGCATGGCGGCAAGGTGCCGATCGTCGTCGCGGCGGATTCCTCGCGGGTGCGCTACGACACGGCCGCGGTTGCGGTGCGCCGCCCGGCCCCTTCGACCATGGAGCGATTCGCGAAGGACGATGCGTTCGCCTACGATCGCGACCAGCGCGAGGCGGAGTCGTTGTGGGACCGGTTGATGCACTGGATCGTCACGAAGGTGCTGCGAACGCTCGGCGTGCGCGGCTCGGCCGATGCGCTGAACGTTATCGGTCGTGTGATCATGGGCGTGGCGCTGGTGTACGTGATCCTGAAGCTGACCAAGACGGATCTTCGCAGCGTCTTCACGCGCCGTTCCGGCGCAACCGTCAGCGCGTTTGTCGATGCCGATGAGAACATCCACGAGATGGATTTCGGGGTGTTGATCGACGAGGCGGTGAAGCAGGGAAATCACCGGCGCGCGGTGCGGTTGTTGTACCTGCAGCAGATCAAGGCGCTCACCGACCGCTCGCTGATCGACTGGCGCATCGACAAGACCAACGACGACTACCAACGGGAGCTTGCAGGCTCGCCGCTCGCATCGGGCTTCGCGGAGATTCGTCGGGTGTTCGAGTACGTCTGGTACGGCGACGCGCCGGTGGACGCACTTCGGTATCCGGCGCTCCGCGAGTACTTCACACGGTTTGCCACCATGCTGCCGAGGGCACGATGAAGAGGCCGAACAAGTTCATGGTGGCGTTTCTGCTCGTGCTCCTCCTTGTGGTGCTGATGCAGACCGGTTCGCAGGCGCCGGTCAACTGGAGCCCCAGCTTCAGCGCGGCCGACAAGATTCCGTACGGAAGCTACATCCTGCGCGAGGTGGTGCCGGAATTGTTCTCGGGCCGGAACGTGACCGATGCGAAGTTGCCCGCGTACAACGTGATCTCCGAGGCCGACACGGCCGTCTACATGGTGATCAACAGCAGCTTCGATCCGGACAAGCTGGACATCGAGAAACTGCTGGACTTCGTGCTCCACGGCAACGGCAAGGCTGGCCTCGTTCCTCGGATGGTGAGCTGTGA
>CAZJYH010000773.1:1801-2585 GCA_964549365.1 uncultured Alphaproteobacteria bacterium | reverse complement strand
CCACCTCGCGCCTGAACGGGTCGAAGCCGGAGATGATCACCGCCTCCGGCGTGTCGTCGACGATCACGTCGATGCCGGTGGCGGCCTCGAAGGCGCGGATGTTGCGCCCCTCACGACCGATGATACGCCCCTTCATGTCCTCGCTGGCAAGGTTCACCACCGACACGGTGGTCTCGACCGAGTGGTCCGACGCGGTGCGCTGGATCGCTTGCACGATCACACGCTGGGCCTCGCGCTTGGCGTCCAGCTTCAACTGGTCGCGGATCTCCTTCATCTCCTGCGCGCACGCCAGCTTGGCATCGTTGACCATGTTTTCGATGAGGAACTTCTTCGCGTCCTCGCGCGACATGCCGCCGATGCGTTCGAGTCGGTGGTTCTGTTCCGCCACGATCTCGTCGACACGTTTGCGCTGCTCCTCGACGGCGGCACGAGCGGCTTCCAGCTGCTTGCGCTGCGCTTCCCCCAGCTTCTGCTGCTCCTCGAGCGCCTCCTCCTTCTTCTGCAGCTCCTTCTGCTGCGTCAACATCTCGCGCTCGCGACGAGTCGCGGCATCGAGTTTCTTGTTGAGATTCTTCTCGATGTTCTCCTCGCGCGCCTTCACTTGACGCTCGATGTTGAAGAGCTTCTCCTTGCGCCGGGCATGTTCCTCCTCCAGCGCCCGCTTCTTCTCCATTTCGGCGTCGCGTAACTCCAGCAGCTTCTCACGCTTCAGATTTTCGGCGTCCTTGCGCGCGTCTTCCAGAACCTCCTTTGCGCGCGACTCGGCAAGCATCAGTTGCTGCTT
>CAZJYH010000773.1:0-1791 GCA_964549365.1 uncultured Alphaproteobacteria bacterium | reverse complement strand
CCGGATTTGATGCTGATCATGTACCCGACCGCAAATCCGGCGATCGAGGCGGCGGCAGTAATAATGACGGCTAATGTATCCATAAGACCAGATTGCTCGAGTTTCCGAAAGGGTCATCACAACGGCTCAACATGGCCGAGCCCCGCGCATCGGGCCGCTCGAACGATTTCCACGGCGGCCGCCTTCCCGCGGGGGGTTGAGACAACGGCAAACGTGGCATCATGTTGGAGATGCGGGATTGTTGGAAAGGAGAGGTGATCGAGGATTCCGCGCAGGGGAGGAACGATGCCGATGAAGACGAGACGAAGAAAAAACCGCCGCTCACGCTCGCCGCAGGAACACCACAGGCGTCGGCCTGCACGTGTTCGTCTTGGCAAGGTGTTAGAACCCTGGTCAGACACGGTGGGTAGCTGCCAAGTCACCGTTTGCTTCCAATGGTCCTGCCGTCGCGCGGGAAACCCGGGACGGGCGCGAACTCCCCGAGGGGTAAGGCCTGCAATTGGTGCTTTGAGTCAACTTCCCAATTCGCACACTATAGGTTCATTTACTGCGAAGCACGACGAGCGTGGCGGGCAGCTTGAATTCGTTGAACCGTCGGCATGTCAAAGAAGAGCCCGGCACATCGTGGCCGCAAGGCGCGGGCAGGAACAACGGAACGCATCGAGGCCGGCATGTGATGCCGTGCCGTCGGAGTCGTCAGGGATCGAGCCCGAGAAGCTCCTCCACCGTCGACGTCAGGGAATTGATCCGGCGTACGATCTCGCCCGATTCACGCTTGAGGCGCTCCTGTTCGTTCATGAGCATTTCCGCCGTGTTCAAGGCTGCAAGCACGGCGATCGTCGAGATCGGCTGCGTCGGTGCCTTGCTCGACACGTATTGCATCTGCTCATTGACCATGCTCGCGGCTTCCTGGATGCGGGAAGCATCGTCGCCGCGCAGCTTGTATTCGGAGCCGTGGATCTGTACTGTTATTGTTTCAGCCATTGGCGGGCCATCACGCAAACGTGAGATTCACCGTGAACGTATTTCGCAAGCGGTACGAACTTGAAAAGTAAAGGTCGGCCTGGATATCGGATCTCCCCCCCGCTGCATGCCGTCACCCTCGGGCGCCGGTACACCTGCACCGGCAATGTCGTTGCGAGAATCTGACGATCACCGGCCCCGCACCCTGTATCCGTGCTCACCCGGAGCACCCCGATCACGTCGGCGTTCCGCTCCGGAGTGTGCGGGAACCTGTTGGTCATGCCGCCAATGATACAAAAATCATCAGGCGAAAAAAAGAAACGGCGCCCGCGGTCACACGCCGGCCTCGTATCGCTCCAGTCGAAACGTCTCTCCGAGGTACCGCTTGCGCACCTCGGGATCGTTCGCGAGTTCGTGCGCATGGCCGCTCCGGAAGATCGCGCCGTCGATCAGGATGTATGCACGATCGGTGATCGACAATGTCTCATGCACGTTGTGATCGGTGATCAACACCCCGATCCCGCGACCCCGCAACTTCTGGATCATGTGCATGATCTCCTCGACGGCCAGCGGGTCGATCCCCGCGAACGGCTCATCCAGCAGGATGAACTTCGGATCGGTGGCGAGCGTGCGCGCGATCTCCGTGCGCCGTCGTTCGCCGCCCGAGAGCATGTAGCCCATCTGCTTGCGGATATGCGTGATCGAAAACTCCTCCATCAACTCCTCGGCGCGCTCACGACGCTTGGCCCGCGGATAGCCGATCAACTCGAGGATCGCCATCAGGTTCCCCTCCACGCTCATCTTCCTGACCACCGACGCCTCCTGCGG
>CAZJYH010000772.1:0-2597 GCA_964549365.1 uncultured Alphaproteobacteria bacterium | reverse complement strand
GGGCATGCGTCGGAAGAGACGACCACCGGCGAAGTATGCATTGTGCAACAACGCCACTTGGAACTTGGAACTTGGCATTTGGAACTCTTCACCCGGCGTCCAGCTCCGGGTTGGAGGCACGGCGCCCCCAACCCGCGCGGAGCACGGTGTCACGGATTCCGATAGTACCCGAGCCCCACATGCCAGACCGGATACGCTCCGTTCGCCATCCGTCCCTCGAAGAGCAGGCCGAGGTTGCCGACTATCGCGGGAATGACGCCGGAGACGTGCCACGTCCACGCGTAATCAAACCCGGATGGATCGACCAGCCGCGTGAACGTCTCCTTCGAGAGCACCCAGTTGCGGTGCGCCTCGATCTCGATCGCCGGCGCTACCGTCGTCTCGAAATACGGCAGCGCCAGGTGCAGCCCGATCGTCAGCTTGCCGTACGTGATCAGCTCCGTCGTCGGCTCCGAGCCCGACGTATCCTGCACGGTATTTGCGCGCGCCCCCACGCCCGCGTACAGCATCGGATTCAGATACCGTTGCCAACTGTTCGATCCCACGGAGTCCCCGGCCGCATCCACGGAAAAGCAGACCGGGTAGAAATCGAACATGATCCCCTCCGACGATTCCAACACCTTCTGCACCGCCGTTGCAGCGGTATCCTTCGGCACGTCCTTCAGATCGGTCGGGTTCAGGTTCGTCATGATCGGCGTCGTGAAATGATATCCGCTCCGGTCCCATTCCTGATCCTTGAACAGCGTCCCGGTGTTCCAGACGATGCTCCCCCCTACGTTGTAGTCCTTCGCCCCGACGATCGGGATCTCGACCTTGGCACCGAGCCATATGTTGCCCGGTTCGCCGAGGGCCTGTTTTACGACACGATCGACTTCCTTTTCAACATCCTGCGAATCACGTCGCGGACTATTCATTGTAGCATAGTCTGTCAGCGTCTTCCGCACCGCAGCGCGCGTGGCGGTCTTTTTCTCCTGCCGTGCCTCGCTCCGCTCCGGTCGATCGTAGTTCATGACGGTGCCCGGCCCCTGAGCAAGCACAGCTGCCGAGGGCACGCAACACCAAGCCACTGCGATCGCCAGCCACGCCGCGCGCCGGACTCGGGCCGTCACCGGCCGTTTACGTCGCCCGGTGCATCGTGTATGTTCTCGATTCATACCGTCTCCTGTTTGAATGAATTGTTGGGAAGTATCGCCGCTGATCTCACCGCCGCGGCACCTGGTACGCATAAATGGGCTTCGCCGACGCGGCCGCCGGCGCCTTACCTTGCGCCACCGCATTCGCCTGCGCAACCGCATTTCCCTGCTCGATTGCGCTGCGCTGCAACAGCTTCGCGTTCAGGTTCTCCTTGCCGATATCCTTGAGCGTGCCGACGTAGACCAGCACATCCTTCCAGAACTTCGAGCCGGCGCTGCCGAGCAGACCGGCGACGATCACGGGCAGATGAAGTCCGACCATCGTGATTTCCCCACACGGGTCGAACGCCATCGATGCAGCGTCCTTCTGCGCGAACCACGCCGCGGAAAACCCCGCGGCGGCGAACGCGATGATCTTCAGGATCACGCGCCGGGCGATCTCCTTCGGCGGCCAGGGCTCTCCGGGGGGCGGCTCGGTGGCCGGCGGCGTGCCGAGCGTTTTGTTCAGCAGCGTCTTGAAGAAGTCGACGATGAGCTCCGCCGCGGCGCTGAGCGCGGCGAGAAATCCGACGATGACGGCGAGGTCGGTGATGGACATGATGCGTTTCCTTGTTGTTATGGATTGATATCGAATGACTTCGTCGATCACGGCGAGTCGGTCGCCGTGAAACCCGGCTTTGCATCAACATGACCAATACCTACAGGCGTTTCGGTACGCATGAAGTACGTACGCAATGCGTCGTACCGTTTGATGCCGTGCTACATCGCCTGATACTCGATCCGGGCACGGGCACCGCGAGCACGCCGGGCAGATATCACCGGCATACGCTTCATCACATCGCGCTGCAGGACGTCGATCTTTTGAGCGTTCTGATAACGAACCGCGCGTCGCGCGAGATTCATAGCGCTCTTGATTTCCATCCGTTTACGTGCCACCACATCGTCGCGTCGAGCAAACATTTCGTGCCGTTGCAGAATCGGATCGTAGAAACCGACATACCCACCCGGATTGATCCCGAACGAAGGTAGCGTATGGCCGTCGTGAAGCGATCCCAGGAAATCATTCCGCCCCCCGGGTTCATCGTTCGTACGAGTTCCGGTGAAGTACAGGGGCAACACAAAATTTGAAACGACCACCCCATCGATCTCATAGTGTTCATTCTGAACTGCATCACACATTTCGAACCAATGAAACACCTGTCGATCGACCGACGGATGCTGCCCCATCACGAGCAGGTTTGTCTCGGGATCCGCAATCAATTCCAGCGCCTCATGGGAAAGCGTGGCGCTCCACGGCTCGTGTAACTCCTCGGCAATCGACGTGAAGACAAATCCATATGGAATACCCATGTAGTTCTGCAAGTGATACCCGATCGCGTCGTCGACATCCGTTTCGTTCCAGAGATAGATGACGGCATCGCCGCGCATATCGGCAAGCGTTGTGGTATCGGGTTTCTCGGAAGT
>CAZJYH010000771.1:0-2598 GCA_964549365.1 uncultured Alphaproteobacteria bacterium | reverse complement strand
TTTCAAGGAGAACCTTCGATGCGAAGAATGATCACCGCCGCGACCGTCGGCATGATGCTCTGCCTGGCCGCCTGCGGGAAATCGCCGGAGTCCATGACGTACAAGGAGTTCCGGGAGCTGCCGAAGGAGGAGCAGCAGAGATTCGGAAAGGAGATGAAGATGGAGGACGTTGCGGCGCTGATGCGCGGCACCCTGCGATATCGGGGCGACTCGGCCAGGCTGAACGACATGACGCTCGGCGAGATCATGCAGGCCGGGCGCGACACCACCAGATAGCGGCGGCCCGTGGAGGCGCGCGGCAAACACACGGCATGCGGGCGTTCGGCGCGGCCGGGGCGGGATCTCCGCTCCGGCCGCGCACGCGCCGGCTGTATACTCGGATATACCGCGTGCGCCCCTTCTCCCCCAACCCTCGGGCCCACACGCGGGGGCCGCCGACGAGCGATCACGTATCCGAGCGATCGTGTATCCGAACGATCATGCATCCGAGCCGTCGTGTATCCGAACGATCATGTATCCGAGCCATCATTTATCCGAACGATCATGAAAGAATTCGATGTACCCGTCATGCCGATGAAATCTCGAATGTCCGTCTTCTCCGTCGAGCGCGGCCACGTGGAGCGTGAGGGCTCCGCGCTCTCGGTGATGGACGGTACCGGCGTTCGCGCGCAGCTCCCCGTGGCCGCCACCGCGGTGCTCATGCTGGAGCCGGGGACGACGATCAGCCACGCCGCGATGCGCCTCTGCGCCGAAAGCCGGACGCTGGTGCTCTGGTGCGGCGAGGGGGGCGTGCGGCTCTACTCCGCCGGCCAGGAGGGGGCCGCGCACACGTATCGCCTGCTGCGGCAGGCCAAACTTGCGCTCGACGCGCGGGCGCGCATGGCGGTGGCGCGGGAGATGTACCGCATTCGGTTCAACGAGGAGGTGCCGCCGCGGCGATCGATCCAGCAGGTGCGCGGCATGGAGGGGGCGCGGGTGCGGGCGCGCTATCAGGAGTTGAGCCGCGAATACGGCGTTCCGTGGCGCGGCCGCAACTACAACCGTACCGACTGGGGCGCCGGCGACACGATCAACCGCGCCGTCTCGGCCGCGAACTCCTGCCTGTACGGCCTGTGCCACGCGGCGATCCTCGTGGCCGGATACTCCGCCGCCATCGGGTTCGTGCACACCGGATATCCGCTCGCCTTCGTGCACGACGTGGCCGATCTCTACAAGATGGATCTCTCCGTGCCGGTCGCGTTTCGCGCCGTCGCCGAGTCCGAGGCGGACGTGACGACGCGTGTGCGGCACCGGCTGCGCGACGAGTTCCGGCGGACGGGATTCATGGAGAACGTGATCCCGATGATCGAGCGGGTGCTGGCCGCGGGCGATCCGGAGAGCGGGCCGCCGGAGGAGCTCGGGGGCGCACAGCCGGAGGCGTCGACGCCCGAGGACGCGCCCTGGTACCGGCCCCGCGCCGACGGGATCGAGGCCGCCGGGGAGGCGAGCGGCAACGGCCCGGCCGAGGCGAACGGAGCGGCCAAGGGGAACGGCCCGGCCGAAGGGCCCGGCGCAGCCGAGGGGAACGGGGCGGCCGAGGCGAACGGGGCGGCCGAGGCGAACGGAGCGGCCGAGCGGAACGGCGCGCATCGTGAGAGGATGCCCGTTGAACGGAGCCGGGGAAACGTTCGCGCGGCCGAGGACCGGAGCGGTGTCGATGGCCGGGGCCAGGCCGGCGACGCCCTCGACGATGGAGGGGCCGGAGAGCCGTTCGATCCGCTCGGCCTGCACGATCCATCGCAGAGCCGGGGGCTGGGATGGTAGTCTACAGCCTGGAGCGCGCGCCGCAGCGGTTGCGCGGGTTGCTCTCGCGGTACTGCCTGGAGGTGCGCGCGGGGTTGTTCGTGGGGCGCCTCGACGCGCGCATGCGGGAGCTGTTGTGGGAGAAGGTGACCGACTGGGCCACGAGCAGCACCCACGCGGTGATGATCTGGCGCGAGCCGAGCGAACAGGGATATGCCTTCAGGACGCTGGGGAAGAACCGGCGGGTTCCGGTGAAGGTGGACGGAGTGTGGCTGGTGTTGACCGCCGACAAGGAGGTGCACGCCGACGAGATGATCGATGCCGCCGCCACGAACGAGACGTGATCGAACCGTCGATCGCGTTTTTTTGCGGCGATTTTCAGTCTGTTCCCTGCACACGCGGGGATGATCCGACTGTGCCTCCATCGGAAGGCTCCCGTGCATACTGTTCCCTGCACACGCGGGGATGATCCCGATTGCGGCGCCGACTCGGCACTTTTCACGGTCTGTTCCCTGCACACGCGGGGATGATCCGTATGGGGCACCGCCGGGACAGCATGACGATTGCTGTTCCCTGCACACGCGGGGATGATCCCGCTCGCCCCTCAACCCGAGTAACATCGGGTGGCTGTTCCCTGCACACGCGGGGATGATCCCGTTCTCTTGGAACGGTCCAACGCCCTGATATGCTGTTCCCTGCACACGCGGGGATGATCCGCGGTGAACAGCGGCAATGGCATATGGGAGTACCTGTTCCCTGCACACGCGGGGATGATCCCGCGCTTACGCCGATTCCGGGTTCCGAAACCCCCTGTTC
>CAZJYH010000770.1:0-2604 GCA_964549365.1 uncultured Alphaproteobacteria bacterium | reverse complement strand
CGGTTGTTCCTTCCCCAGGAACAGCGCACACCTGCGCCATTTGTCTCGCAATGACCAAACTTTTATCGTCCAACTGGAATCACCCATGCCGACGGACTCTCAGGCCTTCGCCTTCCTCGGCGCCTTGCTTGCCCCGGAAGCCTTGCTTGCCCCGGCGCCGTTGAAGGCGATCGCCTCGCGCACCAGCGCCTTGAAGGCCGCGGCGTTCACCTTCTCCCCCTCGCGGATGTCGATCGCGCGGCGCACGTTCCCGTCGAGGCTCGAGTTGAAGAGCCCGGCCGGATCCTTCAGCGACGCCCCCTTCGCGAACGTGAGCTTCACCACGCTCTTGTAGGTCTCGCCGGTGCAGATGATCCCGCCGAGCGACCAGACCGGGGTGCCGGGCCTGGTGGGCTTCACCCACTTCCACTCCTCGACCACGTTCGGGTCCGCTTCCAGGATCAGCCCCCGCATCCTGGCGAGGGTCTCCCCGCGCCAGTCCGCGAACTCCGCGATCCGCGCCGAGATATTCTCCGATGCCGAGGGCGCCCGGCTTTCATCCGATCTCTTCATGGCATTCTCCTGATGTTCGAGATCAAAGAGTCCTTTCACAAGTCGATGATGCTGCAGGACGTCGGCGCGGAGATGTTCTCCGCGCCTCCACGGATGCCGGAGGGATCGGAGTCCAACTCCGACCCGACACGACGCTCCGTCGCAACGCTCGCCCTCGGTTACCAACTGGGAGGTTCGACGCCGAACTGCTCGGCATACTCCGCGTTCAGCCGCCGCCAGCCGTCGAACGCCAGCGCGTCGCCGCCGGCGATGCGGCCGATCGGCGCCCCGTCGAGGAGATGATCCATGACGTCCAGACAGATGTGCCACCCGGCGGCGCCCATCGAGATGAAGCGGCGATCGATCCCTGCCCAGAGCGTCAGGCGGGTGCCGGTGCCGATCGGTTCCAGTTCCCAGCGAACATCGCCGCCCCCCCAATTGTATACAAGCAGCCGGGGGGCCTCGGCCTGCTTCACCGTCGCCTCGGAAACGTATGGGGAGGGGGCTCCGATCGTGGTGAGATTCACCGTCGCGCCCGCCGTCCCGAGGTTCCCGTCGGCATCGAACGGCGCCCACTCGCGCAGATGCTCCGGATCGGTGATCGCCTGCCAGACCTTCTCCGGCGCGTGGCGCAGCTCCCTGACCAGGACGAGCGTCCACTGATCCCCGTCCTTCCGTGCCACCGTCCCGTCCGCCGGGCCCGGCATGTAGTGCTCGCGATCGCTCATTTCCTTCCCCCTTTTTTCTTCTTCGGTGTTGGTTGATCCATCCGGTCGAGATGGCGTTCGAGAGCATCGACATGAGCGGACCAGAACCGACGGAACGGGGCCAGCCAGGCATCGATCTCCTGAAGAGGATCGGGCCGCAGGCGGTACAGACGGCGCTGCGCGTCCACCGTGGCCTCCACGAAACCGGCATCGCGCAGCACGCGCAGATGCTTCGACACGGTCGGCTGCGGCATGCGCAGTTGACGCTCGATCTCCCCGACCGACAGTTGCGACGAGGCCAGCAGGCCCAGGATCGCACGGCGGTTCGGCTCGGCAATGATTTCGAACACGGATATCATGCCGCGAATATACGCCATCCGGTATATACGCGTCAAGGCATGTACAGGACGAGGAGTGTATGAGGACGGGGAAACGGGAATGCGGTCTGTGGTGGATGGCAGAGCTTCGGTCGACAACCTCTCTGCTTCCGGACTCTCCGTTACGCGTTCCTCCCCTTTGGAAAAGGGGAGGTCAGGAGGGGTTCGCCGCCCGGTTCTCGCGCTTCGGCTCTGCCTCGCGATGACGATCGAGATACCGGTGCAACATCCTTGTCATAAGCAGGCCGAGCCGCCCCGACACATCGGGACGGCTCGGCCGCGCGCAGACCCCGGTTGTTCTGTGCCGTGAACCTCCCGGCGCCTCACTTGCACGTGTACTGGCTCGTGTCGGTGCACGCCTCGGTCGGATCGAACACGGCGCAGATCGTGATGGAACTTCCCGAGCTCGTGAGACCGCCGTAATACTCGGTCACCGAGCTCGTCTCGCTGATCGGCCCGCTCAGGTAGATGTTGTCCCCGCGCTGCTGCGCCCCCTCCTTGTACCACACCGCGAAGATCTGCGGCGTTGCGTCGATCGCCGTATTGTAGTTGTAGATGTAGCCCAGATCCCACAACGAACCGTCCGACGTGCTCACCGCCTTGGTCAGCGGCACTACCGTGTCGCCCGCTGCCGCCACGGCCGAAGCAGTCCCGGAGAGCGCGTAGCCGGACTCCAGCGTGAAGTAGGCCGAGCTCAATTCCGCCGTCCACTTGAGACACGCGTTCGAGTTCGCCCAGACGAGGTCGAACGTCGTGGTCATGGCGATCGGCACGTCGCGGCTGACGGAGACATCGACATCCACCAGGACGTAGCCGATCTCCGGCGCGGAGCTGCTCGTCGGCGTCTTGCTGCTCCCCACGTTCGTGATGTCGAAGGAGAGATCGCCGGTCCAACTGCCGCCGCTCGTCGACGACAACATCAGCGTGTTCGTGGTCTGATCGCAGGAGAAGGTCCAGCCCGAGAGGACGATGTTCATGTTCCCCATATC
>CAZJYH010000769.1:0-2606 GCA_964549365.1 uncultured Alphaproteobacteria bacterium | reverse complement strand
CATCAAGGAGAAATCCTGGTGGCAGTTCTGGCGCTCCTCCAAGTTCGATCGCTCGCAGCTGCAGGATGACGAAAAGAAGGTGGTGGATTACTACCGCTCCAACGGCTACATCGACGCCGAGGTGGTGCACGATTCGATCGGCATCAACCCGGCCAGCGGCCGCGCCGACGGGCACATCGCCGTGCGCGAAGGGACCAAGGTGTATCTGCGTTCCTTGACAATAACGGGGAACACCGTCTACAACTACGATGTCATCCGAAAGCGACTCGAGGTGGAGATCGGTGCGCCGTACAACCAGGTGCAGCTCGATAAGAACCTGAAGGGGAACGAAGAGCAGACCGACGTGCGGTCCCTGTATCTCGACAACGGCTACCTGACGTTCGACGCTCGGATGGATGAGAAACGGGAGCACGCGGACTCCGTCGACGTCATCATCCGGCTCACCGAGGGGGGACAATCCACCATCCGGTATGTGGGCATCGCCGGCAACACGAAGACCCGCGACAAGGTCATTCGTCGTGAGCTGTACACGCGTCCCGGGGACACGTTCTCGAAGGCGGCGTTGATCCGCTCGCTGCGCAACCTGTCGAACCTGAACTATTTCAACCCTGAGCACCTGAACCCGAGCGTCGAGCCGGTCGACAACACGTCGGTCGACATCACCTACAACGTCGAGGAGCGGCCGAGCGATACCTTCAACGCTTCGCTCGGCCTGAGTTCGCAGGGGCTCACCGGCATGCTCGGCGTATCGTTCAACAACTTCTCGATCACCGAGCCGTTGAACGGCGGAAGCGGTCAGGTGCTGAACTTCAACTGGGAGTTCGGCAGCTTCGTCAACACGTTCCTGCTCGGATTCACCGAGCCGTGGCTCTTCGATGATCCGACATCGCTCGGCGCGAGCATCTCGCTGCAGCGCCGCAGCTATGAGCCGACCACCGGAGCCGGCTACAACCTGCAGCAGCTCGGGGGCGCGCTGAACGTCGGCCGTCGCCTTTCCTGGCCCGACGATTACTTCCGCGTCGACGGCGGCGTGAGCCTTCGCAAGAACACGCTCGACGGCGACGCCACGTTGAACCCGTATTATCGCAACGGCACCGAGTTCACGGTGTCGGCCGTCCTCTCGCGTGCGAGCGTCGACAACCCGATCTTCCCGACCGTCGGCTCGCGGTTCGCCTTCTCGAACACCGTTGCCGGGCTCGGCGATGCGAAGTACACGAAGCACGAGCTGAAGTTCGACTTCTTTTCGCCGCTGGCCCAGCTTACCGAGCAGAACCCGCTGGTGTTCTACCTCGGCAACGAGTACGGCGTGCTGAACGATTACGGCCCGTTGGCGAACATCCCTCCATCGGCGTTTTATTCGATGGGAGGCACGGGCATCGGCGGCTTCAACATCACGCCGCTGCGCGGGTACAAGGATGGCACGATCGGCCCGGAAGGGAGCGATCGCATCCCGGTGGGGAAGCTGTATACGAAGATCACGTCGGAGCTGCGATTCGGCATCTCGCTGAACCCCATCCCGTTGTACGCGCTGGCGTTCGCCGAGGCGGGGAACGTATGGGAGCGGTTCCGCGACGTCGACCCGTTCGATCTGAAGCGATCGATGGGACTCGGCGTCCGCATCACGATTCCCGGTGTCGGGTTGCTCGGCTTCGATTACGGTTACGGCTTCGACATCGACGATCGTGGTGAGAAGGGGGGATGGCAGTTCCACTTCCAGTTCGGCCGATGAGACATATTCCATCAAACAATACACTCGGTAGACAGAAAATGTCCGTTCACATGAAAGCAGTGGTTCGCACCGTCATCATCCTCGGTTTCCTTGCCGTCGGCGCCGGCGGCTTCGCACAGGCCCAGACGAAGATCGGCTTCGTCAACGTAGAGAAGATCATCGGCCAGTTGCCGGAGATCAAGGAGATCGATCAGAAGCTCAACACGGTGGCGCAATCCTTTCAGGATACGCTGAAGGCAATCGAGGCCAACTACAAGGCCAAGCTCGAGGCCTACCAGCGCCAGCAGGGGATGATGACGCCGGAAGCGAAGGCCAAGGAGGAGGAGGCGTTGCGCGCCATGGAGACGCAGTACACCCAGTATCAGCAGGATCGCCTCGGGCAGAAGGGGGTGCTGGCGCAGATGCAGGCGCAGATGATGCAGCCGATTCGCGAGAAGGTTCGCACCGCGATCGAGAAGATCGCCAAGGATGAAAAACTTTCGGGAGTCATGGATGAGAGCACGTTCCTCTACGTTGATACCAAACTCGATATCACATTCAAAGTTTTGGACTTCATGAGACGTGGCAATTAACAGAACATATCTCCCAATCTGCCTGGCGGTGGCGGCCTTCGCAACCCCGGCACTCTTCGCGCAGAAGATCGCCTACGTTTCGAGCGAGGCGATCATGGACAAGTTCACCGACGCCAAGAACGCGCGTGCCAAGTTGACCGAGATTCAGCTCGGATGGATGCGCGAGATCAGCCGTCAGGAAGCGGACGTTGCCAAGCTGCAGGGCGAGATCGAGACCAATCGGTTGCTTTGGAGCGCGCAGGAGAATCGCGATGCCGAGTCGAAGCTGGCCGATCAGCAGGCCAAGCTGACCGCGTTCCGCATGG
>CAZJYH010000768.1:0-2606 GCA_964549365.1 uncultured Alphaproteobacteria bacterium | reverse complement strand
CGGCCATACAGATGATGAAGGACATCGGCCATCCGTTCGCTGACGGCGAGCCGGTCTACGACGTCACGTTCGAGAACGTCCAGGCCGGCGAGAGGACCTCGCATCTGTTCCGGATCGCGAACCTGCAGAACGGGTTGGTGGTGGGGACGGGCGATCTCTCGGAGCTGGCGCTCGGGTGGGCCACGTACGGTGTCGGCGATCACATGTCGCACTACAATGTCAACGCGTCGGTGCCGAAGACCTTGATCCAGCATCTGCTCCGGTGGTCGATCGCAACCGAGCAGTTCGACGCGGCCACCGGCGGTTTCCTGCAGTCGATTCTCGATACGGAGATATCCCCCGAGCTTGTGCCGGGCGCGCCCGGAGCCGACGCCGCACCGGCCCAGAGTACGCAGGAGCGGATCGGCCCATACAGTCTGCAGGATTTCAACCTTTACTACATCACGCGCTACGGATTCCGTCCGAGCAAGGTGGCCTTTCTGAGCTACCACGCCTGGAGCGATCGCACGCGCGGCGCGTGGCCCGATGGGTTCGGAGAATCCGACCAGGTGGAATACGACCTCACCGCCATCAAGAAGTGGTTGGAGGTGTTCCTCTTCCGATTCTTCAAGCTCAGCCAGTTCAAGCGTTCCAGCGTACCGAACGGGCCGAAGGTCGGCTCCGGTGGCTCGCTCTCGCCGCGCGGCGACTGGCGCGCTCCGAGCGATGCCGAGGCCGACGTCTGGCTCGAGGAACTGCGCGCGAACGTTCCGTAACCGGCCGCACAAGCAGCCGCGAGACGTACCTCCGCGGCACGTACCTCCGCGGCACGTACCTCCGCGGCACATACCGACGACCATTCCGAACCACAGTTCCCCGCCGCCGGCGCCGTGTGAGCCGGATCTCTGCGGCAGGCGGCGACCGAACGCACCATATCACCAATGGAACGAGCAGCAGCAGTTTCGAGGAGGAGACCATGACCGCACACAACATGCTTCTGGTGGGCACACGCAAGGGATTGATCACGTACGAACGAAGCGGTGACGACTGGCGAATCGCGAGCCGTGCGTTCCCTGGACAGCCGGTATCATACGCCATGCACGATCCCCGGTCGAACACCCTGTGGGCATGCCTGGATCACGGCCACTGGGGACAGAAGCTGCATCGCTCGCGCGACTGGGGGGAGACATGGGAGGAGATCGCGGCGCCGAAGTATCCGGAGGGCGCCCAGATCAAGGAGGGGACTCCCGCCGCGCTGCGCTATCTCTGGTGCATGGCCGGCGGCGGCGCCGATCGCCCGGAGCGCATCTACATCGGCACCGAGCCGGGGGGCCTGTTTCGCAGTGACGACGGCGGCGACACGTTCGAGATCGTCGCGGCGTTGTGGGAGCATCCATCGCGCATGACGCAGTGGTTCGGCGGCGGCCGCGATCATCCGGCCATTCACTCGGTCGTGGTGGATCCTCGCGACAGCAGCCACGTGTTCGTCGGGATCAGTTGCGCGGGCGTGTTCGAGACCACCGACGACGGCGCGTCGTGGGCGCCGGCAAACAAGGGGCTCACGGCGGACTTTCTTCCGGACCCGAACGTCGAGGTTGGGCACGATCCGCACCTGCTTGTGGCGGCCCCGACCGATCCCGACAAGCTGTGGCAGCAGAACCACATGGGGATCTTCCGGAGCGTCGACGGCTCGAAGACCTGGCAGGCCTGCTCACGCGAGGGAGAAACGGCGCACTTCGGGTTTGCGATCGCCGTGGACGAAACGAACTCCGAGACGGCATGGGTCGTGCCTGCGGTGAGCGACGGCGAACGGATGTCGGTCGGGGGCGCGCTCTGCGTCTGCCGCACCGATGACGGCGGCGCCACCTGGACCACGCTGAGCACGGGATTGCCGCAGCAGGATTCCTACGACATCGTCTACCGGCACGGCCTCGACGTCTCCGGCAACACGCTGGCGTTCGGCTCCACCACCGGCAACCTGTTCATCTCGGGCGATCGCGGCGATTCCTGGACGACGCTCTCGAACTACCTGGCGCCGATTTATTCGGTGCGATTCGCAACGAAGTAGCAACAGGGCGGCACAAACGCAACGAAGGCCGATCGAGGATCCTGCATCCCGATCGGCCTTCGTCGTCAACGTTCTCAGTCGTCCGGGCGCCCGACGCGGCCCGGCAACGAGCGGATTACTTCTGCATGATGATGAACTCGGTGCGGCGGTTCAGACGACGTCCCTCGTCGAATTCGTTCGACGCCGTCGGGCGCGTCTCGCCGTAGCCGATCGTGAAGAGCCGGTTCGCCGTGATGCCGCGCGTCACCATGTAGTTGCGGACCGCCTCGGCGCGGCGATCGGAGAGCCACATGTTGCGGTCGTGATCGCCCATGTTGTCGGTGTGCCCCTCGATCCTCAGACGCAGCGTGGGGCGCGCCTTCATCAGGCGCACCAGATAATCAAGCGCCTGCTGCGAGCCGGGTTCGATGGTGTACTGGTTGGTTGCGAACTGGATGTTGTCCACCACCAGCTTTCGCCCCACCTCCAGCACGGCGAAATTCTTGTGGGCCACGATCTTCGCCCCGGGGATATGCAGCTCGATCTTGATCGAGTCCGGGATCAGATCGGCGGTGGAGCG
>CAZJYH010000767.1:0-2617 GCA_964549365.1 uncultured Alphaproteobacteria bacterium | reverse complement strand
CAACAACGGCTCCGAGCTGGTGAAAGAGATATTCGCGAACGCGAGCTCCTTCATCAAGAAGCCCGCCACGCTCTCCACGCTCGTGGCCGAGATCGACAAGCTGGACTGGTACAGCGCGCGGCGCGAGGGGCTCGGCGATCTGTACGAGGGGCTGCTCCAGAAGAACGCCAACGAGAAGAAGTCAGGCGCCGGGCAGTACTTCACCCCGCGTCCGCTCATCGACTGCATGGTGGCCGTCATGCGCCCGACGCTGGAGGACGTGATCCAGGATCCCGCCGCCGGGACCGGAGGGTTCCTGATCGCGGCGGACCGCTACATCCGCGAGCACGAGAACCACGAGCGCTGGACCGCCGCGCAGCAGCGGAAGCACCATCGCGGCACATTCTACGGCATGGAGCACGTGCAGGACACCCACCGCCTGGCGCTGATGAACCTGATGCTGCACGGGCTGGATTCGGACCCCGCCGGCGCCGGCATCCGCTACGGCGACACCCTCTCGCCGGACGGGACCAAGCTCCCCGCCGCCACGCTCATGCTCACCAACCCGCCCTTCGGCACCAAGAAGGGGGGCGGCCTCCCCTCGCGCGAGGACTTCACCTACCCCACCAGCAACAAGCAGTTCTGCTTCCTGCAGCACATCTACCGGGGCCTGCAGCCGGGGGGCCGCGCCGCCGTGGTGCTGCCGGACAACGTCCTCTTCGAGGGGAACGTGGGGCGGCAGATCCGCGCGGACCTGATGGCGAAGTGCAACCTGCACACCATCCTGCGGCTCCCCACCGGCATCTTCTACGCCCAGGGGGTGAAGACCAACGTCCTCTTCTTCACGCGCGGCGAACGCGATACCGGCAACACGCGCGAGGTGTGGGTGTACGATCTGCGCGCCAACATGCCGCAGTACGGCAAGCGCACCGAGCTGAAGCGAGAGCACTTCGCCGAGTTCGAGGCGGCGTTCGGAACGGACCCGCTCGGCGCGCCGAAGAGCCTGAAGAAACGGAAGGAGACCGGCGAGGAGGGCCGATTCCGCCGCTTCACCCGCGAGTGGATCGCCGAGCGCGCCGACGGCCTGGACATCTCCTGGCTGAAGGACGACGCCGAGGAGAGCGCCGCCGATCTCCCCGAGCCCGCCGCGCTCGCCCGCACCGCCATGCAGGAACTCGAAGGGGCGATCGCCGACCTGCGCGCCATCCTCGTCGAGCTGGGGGAAGAGGTAGAGGAGGTGGAGGCGTGAGTTTCAATAGTGACAACTTCCCCGACCTGCCTGATTCCTGGTCCGCTCTTGAAGCTGCTGGCTCATATCACGTTGTATCAGTCACGGAGAAAGTCCAAGCGAGGGATTATCTCATTGCTGGCGCGCTGGCTGTGGTCGATCAAGGAGCAAGTCTTATTGGCGGCTATACAAACGATATGCGGATGGCCGTACAGACTGAACTGCCGGTAATAGTATTCGGCGATCACACGCGCGTACTAAAATATATTGATTTCCCGTTTGCAGCCGGGGCCGATGGCATCAAAGTGCTACGTCCACGTGAGAGTTTCGAACCACGACTTTTGTATTACTTTCTTAGCGCCGTTCGTTTACCGAACAAGGGGTATGCAAGACACTTCCAACACCTGCGTTCCTCACGAGTCCCCCTCCCCCCTCTCCCCGAGCAGCGGCGGATCGCCGACGCGCTGGACGCGTTGCTGGCGCGCGTGGACGCCTGCCGCGAACGGCTGGACCGCGTGCCGGAGGTCCTGAAGCGCTTTCGCCGGGCCGTGCTGGCGGCGGCGACGTCGGGGGAGTTGACGAGGGAGTGGAGAGAGGAACAAGGCTGGACAGACGAATGGACTAGCACTGAACTTGCAGCTGTCGCCAATGGATTCTCATACGGGACATCGGCGAAGTCGAGCAGATCGGGAAAGACTCCGGTCCTGAGAATGGGCAACATCCAAGATGGCCGACTGGATTGGACTGATCTCGTTTTCACATCAAATACAGCGGAGATTGAAAAATACAAGCTGGAATGCGGCGACGTCTTGTTTAATAGAACGAATAGTCCAGAACTTGTTGGCAAGACAGCAGTTTATCACGGGGAACATGAAGCAATCTATGCCGGCTATCTGATTCGCATTCGTTGCAGCGAAGAGTTGGTACCGGACTATTTGAACTACTGCCTAAACAGTCCACTCGGCAAAGAATATTGTAGGCAGGTGAAGTCGGATGGCGTGAGCCAATCGAACATCAACGCGACAAAACTCGCTGCATTCTCATTTCAGTTACCAGGCGTGACAGAGCAGCACGAAATCGTCCGTCGGGTGGAGGAGTTGTTTGCGATGGCGGACCGTCTGGAGGCGCGGTACGAGGCGGCGCGCGCGGCGGTGGAGCGGCTGGCCCCTGCGGCGCTGGCGAAGGCGTTCAGGGGGGAGATGTGAGGAAGGATTGAGGAAGAAGGAGGCAGGAATAAAAAATTCCTCGTTCTCGCGGAGTTTTCTCCCGGTTCTCTCACGTTCCCGCGGAGTCCCCTCCCTGTTCTCGCGGCGTTGTACTCCGCGTGCCGGGTGTGCCCCTCGGAGCCTGGCGCCCGGAGTGCAACGCCGGGCGGACGATGCCCCACATGGGGAATGGCCGTCGGCAGCG
>CAZJYH010000766.1:0-2625 GCA_964549365.1 uncultured Alphaproteobacteria bacterium | reverse complement strand
CGAACCGTGCAGATGAAACTCGACAACGTCCTCCCCGGTGAACGAGTGGGGCGCAGCGAATCGAACCGCCAGGCAGGAATCAATCACCTCCGCCCGACCCTCGCCGACCAGTTGTTCCCCGCTCACATCTTCGCCGCTCACTTCTTCACCGGCGTTCCTCAGGAAGCCATTGACCAGGTATCGAGGTGCAACCGCACCTAACGCACGCCCATCGACAGTCCTGAAAACGGCATCGGCGATTGTGGTCGACATCGGTCCGCTCAGACGCACAACAGCGACACCACCGGTTCCCAACGGCGTTGCACGTGCAACAATCGTATCTGCATTCTTCATCATGTCAGAACCAGATCCACATCTCGATCAGGATGGAACGCAAGCGCATGTCTCCGTGTTCATCCATAGTGCTCTCAGACACAACGGCGGTATCACAACCATACCCTCTTCGCCGAACGAGAGAAGCCGACACCTTCGCCGACATGACTTCGATGCCTCCCTCTCGCAAAACGCCGACTCGCAAAATACCATCCTTCCGCTCGACGAAGGGCGCACCGGCGTCCATGGCGATGAATAAACCGAGTCCGGACGACGACGTCTCGCACTATCCGGCGAGGGGTGATTGTTGACGAGGCTCCGTGCATCCGACATCGGATGGGTAACAATTCCATCATACGCCGTTTCCCGCGTACGGCGTAGCTTGCCCGGGATATATGCGTGCTCGAAAAGCCGCGCCCATTCCATCGTCTCGGCCTGATCTCATGATCTCCATCCTGACCATATTCGCAGCACTGGTATCCGGTGGTCTCCTGTCCCCTCCGCAAACACCCATGCCGCGACTCAGCGTCACGGAGTATTTCGTCGGAGACACGACGAAGTACGAAAGCTTCCGACTCAAGCTGTTCAACGACAGCGACAGCCTCGTCTACATCGAGGAGGCCACACCAAGTTGCGGATGCGTGCTGGTAACGGTACAGCGCGCACTGGCAACGAGGGACCGTCCCGGTGATATCTACATCGCGGTAACGACCGACAAGATGTCCGTCGATCAACCGATCACTGTCGACGTCGTGACGAACGTCTCGAAGGGTGTACCGCTTCGCCTCTATCTTCGCAAGCGTCCGCCGTCAACATCGAGCAACGCAACAGGTCAACCACTCACCACGCCGCTCGTCGCGGCCGACACCTTGCGCGCACCGGAACACCATCCGGCTCCAACAACCGCCCCACGGGGAAAACGAAGCACCAAGAAACCACGATAATATGCATCGGATATCCTCCGCTCTCCTCATTCTCCTGCTCACGGCCGCAAGCAGTGCCCACTCCGTATCCTCCCGACTGCTTACCACGATGCCGGACTTCGTGTTGGAGGATCAGTACGAGCGATCCTGGAGTTCAAAGAATTTCCGCGGCGGCATCACGGTATTCGTGCTCAGCGATCGCTCAGGGTACGAGTACACCACAAACTGGACAAATGGACTGGTACCGCGATTCAAGTCCGCACCGGTTCGATTCGTACCGGTTGCCGATCTTCAAACAGTGCCGGGCTTTCTCAAAGGACTCATCCGCAGTAAGTTCAGGGAAGAGTTCTCCTACCCGGTGTTGATGGATTGGGACGGGGTGCTCATCGACGGATTCAACATGGAAGAGGGATACACGAATCTCATCATCGTCGACAAGCAAGGCACCGTGCGCCATGCGGTGTACGGAACCGGAAGCCCCGGGCAGGTGGAAGCATTCGCGAAACGATTGGAGCAGATCATTGCCGCATCCTAGGCCAATCTCGACAAACACTCCCGGAGTCCGAATCGCTTGCGAGACGAAGATGCGCGGCAATCGGCATGGGTGGTTACCGCTCTGGATGGCATGTACCGCGTTCGCCGTCGCCTCATGCACCCACTCCTACACCGACGCCGAGCGAGCTCGCATCGCAACGGCCTACGCCGAGACGCTTATGGCGCATCACCTGCATGCCACGGACTCCATCCGAATGCACAAGGCGGCGGACAGCATTGCCGGTGCCTTCGGCTTCTCCGATGAACGCGATCTTCGAGAAACGATAGCCGCCTTGACCGAGCAGCCTGAGGATCTGCGCCGAATGCTCGACACGGTTGACCGCTATCTGCAGCGGATCAGCGCAGCAGCACCTCCAACGTCCACCACGATACCGGATACGGCCCGACGGGCACACGACACGCAGTCACGCCGATTCAACGTTCCGCCGATTCCTTCGCGGACGAACCCGTACCGAACAAAAAAGTAGCGGCGAGGAACCGTGGTTCACTCGCCGCTACCCCTTAGAGTGCCTGGCAGGGCATCTTCATCTCATCGCTTCTCGTTTTCATCATCAACAATTGTGTAGTCGGCATCCTCAACCGTCCCACCAGCGCCCGTATTCTCCTGCGCACCGCCGTCATTGCCGGCCGCGGAAGCCTGGCTGTACATCTCCGTTGAGACATCGCTCCACGCACGGTCCAGCTCGTCCTTCGCGGCGCTGATATCCTCCATCGAGGAACCGCGCAAGGCAGTCTCCAGCTTCTCGATCGCGGCCTCGATCTTCGCCTTCCCGTCGGCCGGGATCTTGTCGCCGAGGTCGACCAACTGCTTCTTCGTCGTGAACACAGTCTGATC
>CAZJYH010000765.1:0-2627 GCA_964549365.1 uncultured Alphaproteobacteria bacterium | reverse complement strand
GCCATGACCGAAAGCGCAAGGCGTGCCGCGCTCACCAGCCACAGGGCGCGCAGACGCAGCATGCGCTCCGCGCGCGGACGACGAAGGAAGCTACGGAGTGCCATCTGGTTGTGTGACGTTCACGAGGCCGCGCGCCGCCAGTTCGTTGAGCAGCACCATCAGATCCCGTTCGCACTCCTCGGCACCGACGTCGTACAGCGCCATCACGCCGTCGCGGATCTCGGCCACGCTGCGCGGACGCTCCAGCATGTTCCATATCGAGGCGCCGACCCGATCAAGACCGTAATAAACGCCGTCGGTGAGATTGAGGATTGCGGCCTCGCCGGCAAGATCGGCGAACACCTGATCCTTCGCATGGGAGATGATGCTGTCGCGAGTAATCATGCACGATGTTTGGGAGTGGGCCGGGGACGCTACGGCCATGAAATTACGACACCGCTGCGGACCCACCGACGTGATCGACGCGTTCGACGGCAATCGGCGTTCGAGAGGCGTCAACGCCGACGGCATCGCGCCGCGCGCCGGCCATAAACAGCACAGGCCCGGCAATCAAGCCGAGCCCGTGCGAACGTCATCGAAGAGACGAGCGCTGCTTAGTCGAAGCAGCCGCGATCATCATCGTCGTCGTCATCACCATCGCAATCGCCTTCGTTGCGATCCCGCAACTTCTCGGCACGATCCTTCCCCTTGCCGCTGTTCTTCCAGTTCCTGTTGTTGGAGCTGACACAGCTGCCGACGGGGTTCTCGCGGAGCCAGGCATCGCCGTCGCTGATGGCGTCGTTCGTGCCGCGGCTGTTGTCGCCTCGAAGCCTGTTGAACTTGGCGGCGATCAGCTCGGCGGCAAGGGCGAACGTCTTGTCGCTGGAGCGGCTCGCGTTCCGGAGAATGTTGACGATATCGTTCTTGTTGTACGTCCTGTTCCCCAGCGCAATGGTGTTCACAGGGAAGCTGTTCTGATTGTTGTACCAGAACGAGACGGTCTTGTTCCCGTCGCATTCCTCGCGATCCTCGTCATCATTGGTGTAGCCGAAGTCGAGCACCGCGTTGGTGCGATCGGCACTGAGCACCACCGTGGCGGCGTTCTGCGTCAGCAGACCGTCGAAATCGAAGGTCTCGGTCCAGCACCGGCCGTTGTCATCATCGTCGTCATCGTCGTCATCGTGATTGTAATCATGCCCGTTGCGGGTCTTGCCGGCACCATGATTGCCGCCACCCCGTCCCGGGTTGTCCTCGTCATCATGGTCACAATCGTTGCCGTGTCCGCGATCGCGGTCGCCGTCGTTGCAATTATGGTGATCGTCATCGTCATCGCCATCGTCGTTGTCGCACGGCGGCGGCGTCACGACGACGCGGTACGAACCAGGTGCCTGCAGCTCGAAGCGATAGTGGCCGTTGGCGTCGGTGGTCACCGAGACGCCGCCCAACGTGACGGTCCAACCGCTGAGGTATGCCTCGGTGGAATCACGACGACCATTGCCGTTGGCATCGTTCGTGAGCGTTCCCTCGATGTAGTACGGGAGCGGCATCGGCACCGGAACACCAACGGAGTCCTGCCCGATGATATCGAACGGCGTGCGGATGGAGTTCAGATTGCTGAGGTCGACGCCCTGCACGCGGATGCGATACAGCCCGGCCGGCAGCGAGTTGGCATGAAGATCCATCGTGTTGCGATTGAACGGGAGCGTATCGACGCGGAACTGCTCCCACTCGAGGTTGCCGGACGGATTGTCGTTGGCATACACCACGCCGTTCGGATCGATCAGGTCGTAGCGGATGCTCGGCTCACGGCGGAAGACCGGAAGACGCGCGTTGTCCGGCGGATTGCTGGTCGTGAAGCCGCCGGTCGGGGCGCCGTTGGCATCCTGGCAGCCGAGGCCGCCGAGAGCCACGCCCTCAGGAAGGACGGCCAGACCGGTCGCGAACGGAGGAATCGTGTTCGGCGTGTCCTGATCGTCGGTGTCGTTCCCCGTGCAATCGAAGTTGCCGCGGTCCATGTCGCCGTCCCAGATCGCGATCGAGGGCTGCGGAGCCGTGACGTCCATGAAGAAGTCCCACGTGCCGTCGTAGATCGTGCGGGTCAGATCGGGATAATCGGGATAGACATACTGCGCGTCGCCGGCGTTGCCGCACGGAGCGGAGTACGCGATGTTCGTCAGACGCAGCGCGGAGAGGGAACCCGACGCGCGGAGCTTGAAATTGCTCCAGAACATCTGTGCGTAGTCGAGGGCGCGGACGCGCAGCCAGTAGTGGTAAATGCCGCCGGTGCCGCGAGCGGATGCGACGTTGGTCACGTTCACGTCGAACCATGCGTTGTCCGGCATCGTGTTCCCCATCCACTGTCCCACCTGGGTCGTGCCGGTGGCATCAGCGTTGGGATCGGCGAAGAGCGTGAACTCGAGGACCGCGGTCCCCTGATCATTACGACCGCCGTTCTCGCCGTCATAGATACCGATGCCGACGGATGCGGCGGCAGCCGGTGATGCAATCTTGAAGCGAAGCACCTGATCGCCAAGCGTCTGAATGCCGGCGCCGGTGATCGAGAGGTAGCGGTTATCGCTTACGGAGACGCTGGGTAGGTAAGCGTAGCGAGTTTGCGCAGCTGCTGTTCCGGCCAGGGAAAGCAACAT
>CAZJYH010000764.1:0-2634 GCA_964549365.1 uncultured Alphaproteobacteria bacterium | reverse complement strand
CGGTTGGCAATTTCCCTTCACCCGACGCCACTACATGCTCTTCGCAGCAGGTCTCGGCGTGATTGTTCTCGGCGCACTCCAGCGTGGCAAGCAACATCTCTCCGATGTAACGCATCTGCGGCGGCGCGGAAACGATCTGCTCGGCGTACAACGTGCGGAACGCATCCCCCGCGCGGGCCGCCGTTGCCGGGTCGTACGCGACGCGGCGCGCCGCGCGCCCCCCTTCGCTGGCGAAGTTCGGCCCCGGCCAGCTGAGGTTGATCGGCGCCTCGGCCGGAAGCAGGCAGCGCCACCGCAGCCATGTGCGGTACACCTCCATCACGAACGCCATGTCCGGCAGAGCGTTCTCGGCAAGCTGCAGCTCCACGAGCATGGTTTCGGCAAGGCCCAGCGCCTCCACCAGCCGGCCGGCGGCCACCAGAGCCGGAAGCAACTGAATCTGCAGCACCATGTGCCCGAACACGAGCTCCCAGGAGAACTGTTTCGAGGTGGTTCGATACCGCAGCACCTCCTCACGAGCGTTGATCGCCACGTCGGCGGCAAGCGAGGGCTCGCCGTCGGCATAGGCGAAGAGCGTCGTCAGATAGCTGTAGGCCACGTAGTCGGTGATCGCGAGCGGGGCCGAGCACTGGCTCCAGCTCTCGAAGATCGTGCGGGCCATGAAGATGTCGCCGTTGATCAACGCGGCCCGCACCACGCTCGATATCACGAGGAACGGCGGAAGCGGGCTGCCGGAGGCGTTGGCGCGGATCGAGCGAAGGATGTCGTGATAGATATAGCGCAGGCCCTCCTCATCGCGCATGCGGGCCGAACGCACCACGAGGTCCGGAAGCACGAAATGCTTGCCGTCGTCGATGCCGAGCTGTTCGGAGAGCTGCATCACGCGCCGCATCTGATTGATCGCCTCGCGCGGTTCGGAAACGGGAACCATCGCGGCGCGCATCTTGGCGATCTCCAACTCGATCTTCAAACGCACGGTCGGATCGTCGATCTGCCCGAGAGCGTTCCATCCCTCCTGCAACAGCCCCTCCACGTCGGCGTTGCGATCGATGTACACCTTCGTGAGTGCCAGACTGGTACACGCTTCGGCATGGATGTCCGATCCGCACGGCTCGCTCTGCACGATGCCGTACAGTTCCTCGGCAAGCACCAGCGCCTGATTGAACTGTGTGAACACATGGTACCAGCGTATCACCTGCACCAGCGTGCGTGCGTACTCGCGCACGGTAAGACGGCTCCGGTTGGCCATCAGCGTTTCGTACACCTGATTGCGATGCTCGCGATCCCATTGCACCGTGTACATGTCGATCGATCCGATCATCCGATCGATCATCTCGGCGCGCTCCGGCGAATCCTCGCACAGCAGCATCTCGAGCAGCACCTGGAACAACTCCTCGTCGTGCGTCCATCGGTACGCCTCGCGACGCAGCTCCTTGCGGCCGATGATCAACCGCACCACGGCCACCAGATCGTCGCGCGTTCGCAGCTGTCGCAGCGCCTCGAGGATGCTCTCATGCACGAACGTCACCTTGTCCGGATTCGAGAACACCGGCTTGATCATGCGCGTCGCCTCGAGGCCGGCGAGCATTTCGGTGATGGTGTCGCGGCGAGCGGTGTCGGGCGCCGATGCGTCGGGCGACGATGCGTCGGGCGACGACGACTCGTGCATCAACCCGAACCATTCGGCAAGCTCGTTGCGCGTTGCCTGCCCACCGGCGCAGCCGAGCAGGAGCAGCACCTGCCGTTCGTCCGGATCGAGGCGCCGCACGCGATCGGCCGAACTTCCCTCGCGCTGCAGGAGGGCCGGATTATAGCCGGTCCCGAGCTGCCACCTCCCCTTCACCCCGATCGTCAGCACCCCCTGCGACTCCAGCATGCCCACCAGTTCGATCGCCCGCATCGGCAAACCGTCGCCGGCGCGGGCGATATCGGCGGCCAACTGCGCGCTGACACGCGCATCGTACAACTCGGTGAGCAGTTCGGCCACCTCCTGGTCGGTGAGCGGCCGTACGTAGAACTGGTCCAGCACCACCGGCTGCAGCGCGCGACGGATTGCGTCGGCCTCCGGCGCCTCACGCCGCAGCGTCGCTAGGATCAGCACCGGCGCATTCCTGAGCGAGGAACTGAGCGTTGCCAGGGCCTCGAGATCCTCGGCCGGCATCCACTGCACGTCGTCAAGCAGCAACACCACCGGACGGAAGCGCGCCGCGTGTGCCAGCACGGCGGCAAGCAGCGCGGCCTGGGCCGAGGGATTGGTCTTCTCCAGCAGCGCGTCCGGCGTGTCGAAGCCGACGATGCTGCTCACCATCGGCAATCGCGGAAGAAGCGCGTGGTAGGTGGTGTCGGTGAACAACGAGAGCAAACGCTGCTGAGCGAAGCGGTTGGAGAACAGATCGTCGAGCGCATCGAACAGCGGGGCGAGCACCGGACGGCGAAGATGCGGACTGTAGGCCCCGCGCGGCGTGAAGCTCATCTCCTCGCGTTCCAACGTGGCCAGGAATTCCTCGGCAAGCGCCGTCTTGCCGACGCCGCTGAACCCCTCGATCAATATCAGCCGGCGACCGCGCTCATGGTTCCCTTCGAGCCGGCTACGATGATGGGCGAGACGCTCCAACTCGTTTCGGCGACCGACAA
>CAZJYH010000763.1:0-2635 GCA_964549365.1 uncultured Alphaproteobacteria bacterium | reverse complement strand
CTCCGTGGACACGCGCGTGACGATCCTCGGACACGTGCAGCGCGGCGGCTCTCCCACCGTGCGCGACCGCGTGCTGGCCACGAAGCTCGGCGTGGCGGCCGTGCAGGCGCTCCTCGACGGCGAGCGCTCGGTGATGGCGGGCGAAATCAACAACCAGATCGCACTGACGCCGATGCGGGAAACCTGGGAGAAGCGCTCGGAGATCTCCCGCCCCCTCTTCGATCTTGTCGACGTGTTGCGCTGAGGCGCCGGAACGCATACGGCCCTCCGCCGTGCCGAGCAGAAGGCCGTATGCAATACGCGCAATCGGATCAGGGATCAGTGCGCGACGATCAGACGCACCACCGTACGCTCCCCACGATCGGTGGTGATCACCACGAGGTAGACCCCGTCGCTCAGGCCCGACAGCTCCGCCTGCAGCTCGTGCGCACCGGCAGCGCGATCGGCGGCCGGAACCACCTCACGCACCCGCTGCCCCGCCACATCGTGCAGCGTCACCGCAACCCGGCGCGGCCCGGCCAGCGTAAAGCTCACCGTGGCCCGATCGCGTGCAGGGTTCGGGAAGGCGGTGCTGGCCGAGAGGGCGCCGTTGGCGCTCCGCAGGGCGTCGAGATACGGGTGCGCACCGGCCACGCCGTCGGCCGCAATCGGTGCCACGACCTGCTGCGTGCCGCCGCTCGCTGATTCGGTGGCCGCGTCGCTCAGCTCGGTTTCGACCAGCAGCCGCAGGCGAACGCGCTCCGGCAACCGTGCCAACAGATCGGGCGTGATGTCGTACCAGAGCACGCAATCGGGCCGCCACCCCTTCGGGTTGCGCTGCACGGCGTACGGGTTGCGCACCAGAATCGCGACCATCTTCCCGGCCCGCATCGCCTGATCGCCGGCCCGCTCCCGCGCGGCGCCCTGGTCAGCGATCCGGCGGCTCAGCGCGGCGATCACCGAATCTCCCGCCCCCTGCCGCACGGCCGCCACCAACTCGGCGTTGAGCCGTGTCTCCTCCGGCGTCGATTCGAAGAGAAGCGCACGCTTCAATCCAAGATCGTCGGTGATCAAGGCCGGCGAGGCGATCGGCACCTCCACCCCGCTCAGCGTCGTACCATTCGGCGGCGTCCGCATGCCGTTGGTACAGACCGCCCACACGAACGGCTGCCGGCCGTCGTCACGCCACGTCATCCAGATTCCGACCGAGTCGACGCGCACGCCGATGCGGGCAAGCTCCTCGGGGGAAAGCTCGATCGTGTTCACGCCGGGAATGTCGCGATCGTACCGCAGGCCTCGCGCACGGCAGAGGCTCGGCGCCCGCGGCGCAATATCCACGGAAACGCTTCGGGGCTCGGTATGCGACAGGACGGCGGGCACATCCATCCGCACGCTGCGGCCGTCGCGCAACGGCAACATGCCGTGCGGTGCGGACGCCGCCGCGTGGGGAGCAGGGACCGCCGCTCCTCGCGGCATCGATTCCGCCGATCGTTCGGCATTCGGCAGGGGGCGCGCCGGCCCGGCGGTCGGTGTACCGGTGTGCGAAGTGAGGGGCGCCGCTGCGCCGGGCATGTTCGCCGTTTGTGTGCCCGGCGTGAGAAGCCATGCCGCGCCCGTAACGGCGCCGGCCAGCAATGTCAGGATCATGATGATTCCTCGAGTCGATGAGAGATACGTGGAAATCGATCTCCGCGGGCCCACGGATAAATCGCGCCCGGCATTCGCCGAGCAGATGAGTGCATGCAGATCTTCGCTTGCAATGGCGGCACGACGCTCACGCGCGGCCGCGAAATATTCGTTGAGATCTCTCATCGTTGCTCCTCCATCTCCAGGCCGATGCGAAATGCCACGGGACGACGCAGGGCGATCGTCTCCCCCTTGACCGATGCCCGCCGCGCGGCCGGTTCCGCCGCCTCCGGTACTCCGAGCATTCGTGCGAGCCGCTTGCGTGCGCGGTGCAGCCGCACCTTGATGCCGGATATCGATCCCCCCTGAATCTCCCGGATCTCCTTCAACGAGAAGCCGGAGATCTCGAACAGGACGATCGCCTCGCGCTGCTTCAACGGCAGGCGCTGAATCGCGGCGTAGAGGATACGGACGTCCGCCTCGACATCCGGCATCGGTCCGGCCGAACCGATGCGTTCCTCCCGCTCCGGCTCGTACGGAGCGAACCAGCGCGCCCGAAGCCGGCGCCTGCGATGTTCGCGCGCCGCGATCGTGAAGAGGAAGCCGAGGAATGCCTGGTCGTCGCGCAGCGTGCCGAACGCCTCGTACGCGCGGAGCACCGTCTCGGCCACCAGGTCGCAGGCATCGTCGGAGCCGCGAGTCATCGCGTAGGCGAAATCCTCCAGGCGTTTCAGGGAGCCGTTCAGCAGTCGCATGAACCGTTCCCGTCGTGCGGCCTCGGGGCCTTCGTCGAGTCGATCGGGGAGAGCATTCATACCATCGGATAAGGTGTGCGCGCCGGCGTGTACAGAGGGTAGGAGGCACGACCCCGCGAAAGGTTACCATCGGCAACCATATGCGTGATACACCGGGTTAGTCAGGGAATCAGCGGGAGAGCACCGGGAGTTGTCATCCTGAATTCCTGGGCAGGAAATGACCGGGGTCTTCGCGAGGAGGAGCGAAGCGACGACGTGGCGATCTCGCCGGGTTC
>CAZJYH010000762.1:0-2640 GCA_964549365.1 uncultured Alphaproteobacteria bacterium | reverse complement strand
GTGCAGTAGACTGGGGATCGTCGACCAAAAGGCCAACAATCCCCGTTTGGTGCCCCATCGTATCTCGGCTATTTCCTGACTTCGCCGTGCGGCGTCGCGTGTGCAGGCTCAGGGAGCAGGTCACGATGTTCGGAGGCGGAACGTTGAGGAATGATAGGTCGGTGCGTCCCTTCGCGGGCTCGATGCGCTGGAGCAGTTCAGTCCGTCTCCGCTACTTCGCGAGAATCACAAACTCGATCCGACGATTCAACCGCCGCCCATCCTCGGTGGCGTTCGGTGCCACCGGCCGCTTCATCCCGAATCCAATCGTTTGCAGGCGATCGGCATCGATACCTTTGCGAAGCAGGTAGCCCTTCACGCTCTCGGCGCGACGTTCGGAGAGTTGCTGATTGAACACGTCGGTCCCCACGTTGTCCGTGTGCCCCTCGATACCGAGCTTCATCAGCCGCCGCGCGCGCAGAAGCTCGGCGATGTAGTCGAGTTCCGGGTGGGCGTCGGGGACGATCTGGGAGGAGTTCGTCGCGAACAGGATGTCGTTCAGCAGCAGGCGGCGTCCGACTTCGGCGACGGCGATTCGTCGTCGCTGCGAGGGCATGCCGTCGGTTGCACGCACCTCCACCACTACCGAGTCGGGCATGATGTAAGCGGGGGACCGGTATGTCGCCACGTAGTGCGGCGTCATGACGACGGCGAAGGAATCGAGTATGCCGGTGAACGGGCGCCGGATATCGAACCACCGTCCGCCGGTTGCCGTGGCGATGAACCGGTAGCCGGGGATGTCGTCCGGTGCCACGCAGAACGTTTGCAGCTCGCTTCGGTTGAGCACATCGGTGATCGTGTTGGTCGTGTACTGAGTCTGCCCGTCGCCGTGTTCACCGTCCTGATGGTACGGCATGTCGCTGATCAGAATCACACAGCGGTTCGCGCTCGGCCGGAAGTTCAGGTGCGTCGCCGCCGACAATGCCTCCAACGCGTTCTCCGGCATATCTCCACCGCCCGCCGCCTGGGTTGCGCGTACCCAGGACAGAAACTCCGCGACGTTGTCGGTCGGCTCACGGCGCTCAATGACCACGTCGCCGAACGTGACAAGCCCGAGTCGATAGCTGATCCCGCTGGACGTCAGCTTCGTGCAGAAGTTTTCGATGCCGGCCTTGATGCCCGCGATCTTGCCGCGCATCGATCCGGTGACGTCGAGCGCGAAGATGAAGTCGATCGGGATGCGGTTCTGGTTCGTGATCTTCGTGAGGCTCAACAACGTCACGGCCGT
Organism: uncultured Alphaproteobacteria bacterium; assembly: GCA_964549365.1. Taxonomy (GTDB): domain Bacteria; phylum Bacteroidota; class Ignavibacteria; order OLB7; family OLB7; genus JAFDZV01. The sequence continues at coordinate 1,373 of CAZJYH010000762.1, read as the reverse complement.
GTCGTTCTCGAAAATGGAGATGTCTTCCCGGCGGAGGCCATCAATCGGGCGGTTCGCCGAATCGAGCAGATCGAACGCGACGCTCATGACCGGATAGTGGGCGATGTCGATGTTGCGTATGATGATCCGTTGCGTGGTGTCCTGCGCGCGCACCTCGGTGCGTGCAGCCGTCGTCCGTGCCGAATCGACGGGGGCTTCACGCGGCTGTGCATTCGCTGTTGAATCCAGCGCGGCAAGGACAAACAGAACCGCCGACACAACACGGAGTCGGTGTGGTACTGTAGTTCCGGGGTGATGCGGTGCAGGTGCGAAAGGCATGCGCTAAGTGTATATGCATCAACGTTGCTCTGGGCGCCACGGAAGTTACGATGCATGTGGTGATTCCTTCCCACCATTCCATCGGGAACCAAGGGAACGGCCCCGCAACAAGCCGTTGCCGTCGTTGCTGGCTGCGTCAGCTCCACTTATGTCGACGCACCATGAATAACCGGGATCGTCAACCCAAAGGCCAACGATCCCCGTTCTGTCATCCTGCCGTCGCGTCGTGGCTATCTCGTGGTTCCGTCGCGCGGCTTCGTGTTGACACATGGTTCCGTGTCACCACGTGATGGCCGGCGTGTCGCTGCATCGATCTTCCCCTGTCCAATTCCGCCGCCCTCGTTCTTCGTCTTGCCGTCGTCGTTCGGTGCGCCCGGCCTCGGTGCGGTGCATCAGCATCGGCACCACGTCTTTCACCGTGACCGCCCGTTGTGCATGGTGGAATCCGGCACGCGCTATGACCCTGCGGACGCGCATGCATTCTTATGCATTGAGGCGCAGCCAACCGGCCATGTCGAGCAGATAAACCACCGATACGGTACTCCCGAAATCCGTGAGCAAGCGTGTACCCAAAAATCGTGATTTTGCACCGGCTCGCTTGTACAGGCGTATTGGAACCGTTGCCTCGACATTATCTTCGCGGCGCAATTTCAATACACCGGATATGAATTCAGAACTTCTTCGCATGTACGTCGACAACCACAATAGAGGAGTGGATCATGGTGATTTCAGTCACGTGGTCGGCACCTTCTCTCCCGATGCCCAGCTTGCGTTTCCCCTCATTGGTCTCGGCCCATTCAACGGGCGGGAAGACATCGCCCGTGCGTTCACGATGCATCCCCCTTCAGACAGACTCAAGATCAAGGGATCGATCGTCACGTTGACGGGCATCATGGCCTCGTACGAATGGGAACGGCAGCCGGGTGTAACGGCGGGGATCATCTTCGCGACATCCGCCGAACGTCGGATTGCGCGCATGGTGGTTCTCACGGCAGAACGGGACCGTACAGACGTCCCACCGCGCAGCGACACTTCGACGCTCGGCGGTGGGATGT
>CAZJYH010000761.1:0-2645 GCA_964549365.1 uncultured Alphaproteobacteria bacterium | reverse complement strand
GATTCGCGGTTGTGTCCGATGATCGCGATCACCCGCGCGGCGCCGCATTCCAGCGCGCGCGCCACCACGTGGTGGATCATCGGCACGCCGCCGACCGGAAACATCACCTTCGCCACCGCGGGATTGTTCATGCGCGTTCCCTTCCCGGCGGCCATGATCACCGCAGCCAACCGGCGCGGCGACCCGAGCGCATTCTCGATGCCGTCGGCCATCGTCTAGTTCCTCGCCGGCTTCACGCCGTACTTCTTCAACAACAGGGCGTACCCCTTTCGAGCGGCCGCAACCTCCGCCTTGTAATCGAACGCGGCCTTCGCCCCGGCCGGGTCGACCACCACCGACGGCTGCTCCACGCCGAAGAGCATCTTCCGCATCTCGGCGCTCTTCTGCTGGCGCTTGCCGTTCGCCTCGGCGGTCACCTGGTCGCGCCAGAAATTCGGCTGCTTCGTCACCGAGTCCATCATCTCCATCAAACGCTTGCCGCTGAAGACCACACGCAGCCTGCCGTCGGTGGCGCGCTCGAAGCCCTCCACGCTGCGCATGCCGCCGCCGATCCGCAGCGTCGTGCGGATGTTCATTGTGCCGAACATCGGGCGCATCAACCCCAGGGCCATCTCGAAGCTCTGCTTGGCCGAATCGGACAGGCGCTTGATCTCCTCCTCGCTCAGCGTCGGAGCAGCGCCGGCCGTCGTGGTATCCTCCTCGGCCTTGTCCTTGCCGTACAGGATCTTCATCGTTCCGTCCGCCTGGCGCTGCACCTCGAAGTTGCTGGTGGAGACGCCCTTCAGATTCACCTCGCCGAGATCGGAGAAGTACGCCGTCCCCTTGAACCAGGTCTTGCCGTCGGGTAGCTTCTTGCACTCGACATCCTTCCAGACGTCGACGCCCGTGGAGCCGTCGAACACGTCGGCCACGAACTTCCGCACCTGCTCCTTGTTCGAGGTCTTCTTGGTTTCGCCGAAGCCGAACCCAAGATCCTCCACCGTGCTCTCGACGGTCACCTTGCCGCTTCCGTCCGGGTTGATCACGTAGGTTTCGGTGGTGTCCAGACATCCTGCCATGAGCAGTGCCACAAGCATGACGGAGCAGATCGAAAGGAATCTGCGGATCATCGCGTACCTCGTTGTTGATTCGGGAGTTGAATGTCCATGAAGATACAGAAAGGGCCCGGGAGATCAGCCCACCGGACCCTGGTACATCATCTGTCGGAGCGGCACGTTCGTTCACGCGCTCGCCGGGCACATCACACGCTCAGGAATTCCCTGCCCGCGAGCTGTTCGTGCCGGATGGAGACGATCGCGTTCCGCTTGTCGACGAGCACGACCGTCGGCTTGTGGGCACGTGCCTCGTCGTCGCTCATGGCGGCATAGGTGATGATGATCACCTCGTCGCCCACGGCGCCCTTACGAGCCGCGGCGCCGTTCAGGCAGACGACGCCGCTGCCGCGCTCGCCGGCGATCAGGTACGTCTCGAACCGCTCGCCGTTGTTGACGTTCACCACCGACACCTTCTCGTACTCGAGAAGATCGGCGGCATCCAACAGATCGGAATCGACCGTGAGGCTCCCCTCATAGTACAACTCCGCCTGCGTCACAACCGCGCGGTGAATCTTCGATTTGAACATGAAGCGGGTCATGGGATACCCGGGATTGGTTATTCGTGAGAGCCGATCGGTTGAACGGCCTTCACAAAGTTGAAGCCCGCTTGAGGACGAAAAAAGTAAGAATCAATTGCAGGGTGAATGTACGGGAAATCGGCGTCCGCGAAGCGATCGCGACGGCCGAACTCCGCTCGCCCAGCGAATCGGCGCCCCGCCGTCCTGCTCATCCAGCGTTCTGCCGATCGCCCCGGCAGACGCTCGCGTACGTCACGCACCGCCGAGCGGCATGTTGTCGATCAGCCGGGTGCGCCCCACCCTCCCGGCGAACACGGCCAGCAACGGTTCGCCCGTGTCGACGGCGGGCTCAAACGTGTCGGCGTTGATGACGTCCGCATAGTCGACGGTGATCGCATCGGAGAGCGTTCGGCGCATGGCCTCCCGCGCGTCCGGCACCCCCGAACCCGCATCGATGGCCGCGGCGGCGGCATGGAGCGCCCGATGGATACTGAGCGCCTCGCGCCGATCATCGACGGAGAGATACACGTTGCGCGAACTCATCGCCAGACCATCCGCTTCGCGCATCGTCGGGATCGTGACGATGTTCACCGGGAAATGCAGATCGTGCGTCATCCGACGGACCACCGCGACCTGCTGCGCATCCTTCTGCCCGAAGACCGCCTCGTCCGGCGTCACGATGGAGAAGAGCTTCGCCACCACCGTGGCAACGCCCCGGAAATGCGTGGGCCGGTGCGCCCCCTCGTACCGCGTTGCGATCCCCTCCACATTCACATATGTGGCGAAGCCCTCCGGATAGACCTCCTCCTGCAGCGGAAGGTACAACAGATCGCAGCCGGCGGCGGCCAGCTTCACCGCATCGCCCTCGGGATCGCGCGGGTAGGCGGCGAAGTCCTCCCCCGGTGCGAACTGCGTCGGGTTGACGAAGATGGACGCCACCACAACATCGTTCCCCCGGCGCGCACGCTCCACAAGCGCCAGATGGCCGTCGTGCAGATAGCCCATCGTCGGCACGAACCCGATACGCGCCCCC
>CAZJYH010000760.1:0-2651 GCA_964549365.1 uncultured Alphaproteobacteria bacterium | reverse complement strand
GACCAAGCAGTTGGTGACGGACTACTTCGCCGACATCCCGCGCGGCAAGGATGTGGAGCGGCCGAAGTTCGAGTTGACGATGGGGAACAAGGAGCGGATCGCGGAGGTGCACGAAGACAACACGCCGCTCCCCGCGTTGCTGTATGCCTATCGCACGCCGAAGAAGGGAGAGCGCGATGCCTACGCGATCGAGGTGCTCTCGACGATCCTCGCCACCGGCAACAGCTCGCGCATGTATCACAACATGGTGGATCAGAAGCGCCTCGCCGTCGGCGTGCAGGCGTTCCCGTTCGATCTCGAGAACGGCGGTCTGATGGGCCTGTTCGCCGTCTCGCATCCGACGGTCACGATGGAGCAGCTCGGCACCGAGTTCTCCAAGGAGATCGAGAACGTACAGAAGAGCGGTGTGACCGACGAAGAGTTCCAGAAGGCGATGAACCAGATCGAGACGAGTTTCGCCGGGCGGTTCACGCGTGCGTACGAGAAGGCGCAGGCGCTGGCCGGCTACGAGACGTATTTCAACGATCCGGAGCTGATCAACACGGAGCTCAACCGCTACACCTCGCTGACGCGCGATGATATCCAGCGCGTCGCTCAGAAGTACCTGGTTCCGGACAACCGGGTTATCTTGAAATATTATCCAGCTTCCAAGGGAGGGCACTAATCGATGCACAACCGGATTCCTCAAATCATTGCTCGAGCTGGTATCGGCCGTTTGTGCCTTCTCGTTACCGTAGCAACTCTTCTCATGACATCATCCTCGACTGCGCAGGTGGATCGCACCAAGCAGCCGGCTCCTGATCCCGCCCCGGCGGTAGCATTTCCGTCGTACGAGACCTTCACGTTGAAGAACGGGCTTCGGGTCTTCATGGTGCGCGATCCCCGTCCGCTGGTTACCTATCGACTGTTGGTTCGCAGCGGCAACGCCGCCGACGGCGATATCACGGGCCTTGCCGACGCCGTGGCCGATCAGCTGGCGAAGGGCACCCGCAAGCGCACCGCGCTGCAGTTCGCCCAGGAGATCGACTTCATCGGCGGCAACGTCGGCGCGTCGGCCACGCCGGACGCCATCAGCGTAACGGCCGGGGGCCTGCGCAAGCACATGGCGAAGATCGTGGAGCTGTTCGCCGATGCGGTGAAAAACCCCACGTTCCCGGCCGAGGAGCTCGAGAAGTTCCAGCAGGAGGCCATCACCAACCTCAAGTCGCAGAAGGCACGCGCGGAGTTCCTGGCCGATGGTGCCGTCAACAAGGTGCTTTACGGCGAGACGCCGTACGGCCGCATGCAGTCGGAGGAGGCCTACAAGAAGCTGAGCTCCGAGAAGCTGAAGGCCTATCACTCCACGTACTTCGTTCCCGGCAACGCCACGCTCGCGTTCATCGGTAACCTGTCGAAGGAGGAACTTCAGGCACAGCTCGAGGCGGCATTCGGCGACTGGAATGCCGGCTCGGTTCCGGCGCTCGTCACTCCGCAGTTCCCGGAACTGAAGGGGCGGCGCATCATCCTGGTCGACAGGCCCACCGCAGTTCAGAGCGCCATCCGCGTGCTCGGCAACGGTCCGCTTCTTCGCGACCCGGAGCGCCCGCGGGCCTTCATCCTCAACAGCGTGCTCGGCGGCGGAACGGGGCTCGGCAATCGCCTGGCGATGAACCTTCGCGAGACCCATGCCTACACGTACACGCCGTACAGCACCTTTGACGCCAATTACTTCAAGGGACACTTCGTGGCAGCGGCGGACGTTCGCAACGCCGTCACCGACTCCGCTCTGAAGGAGTTCTACTACGAGATCAACCGCATCCAGACCGAACGTATTCCGGATGACGAGTTGCGGCGCAACGTACAGTCCGCCGTCGGCGGCTTCCTGATGTCGATCGCCGATCCGACCACGACGGCCGTTCGCGTGCAATCCATCGACTTCTACGGACTGCCGAAGGACTACTACGAGAAGCTGGCATCGGTCTACAGTTCGGTGACGCCGGACCAGGTCATGTCGCTCGCCAAGCGCTTCCTCAACAACGACAACCTGACCGTGGTCGTCGTGGGGAAGGCGAGCGAGGTGAAGAGCAAGCTGGAGCAGTTCGGCACGGTCGAACTCTGGAACTCCGATATGAACCCCGTCACCGGGGATGCCGTGCAGGGAGCGAAGGAGATCAACATGACGGCCGATCAGGCCTGGAACAAGATGCTCGACGCGATGGGGGGCAAGGCCAAGCTTCGCGCCGTGAAGTCGCTGGTGACGACCGCGAAGATCTCCGGCAGCGCGCAGGGGAACAAGTTCAGCGGCACGCTGACGAAGACGGAGGTGGCGCCGAACAAGGCGCACACGCTCGTCGATCTCGGCACGTTCAAGGATGAGACCGTATCCAACGGCAAGACCGTGCGACGCAACCGCGGCGGAAAGTTCCAGGAAGTTCCGGCCGAGGAGCGTGACGCGGCGCTGGCCGACGCACACATCTTCAGCGAGGCGTATCTCGACGAGTTGAAGGGGAAGGTTTCGATGATCGGCATGCGCGATCTCGACGGGAAGAAGGCGATCGCGGTGGAGGTCAAATTCGGATCGGGGCCCAGCACGATCTATTACCTCAGCCCGGAGACCTTCCTGCCGATGGCCATGGAGTCGGAGGAGCGTCGCATCCTCGCCGGCCTCGGCG
>CAZJYH010000759.1:0-2657 GCA_964549365.1 uncultured Alphaproteobacteria bacterium | reverse complement strand
CGGGCGTACGAGTCCGACCTGTATCGGTTCGACGGACTGTACCGCCGCTTCTGTGAGTGTGCCGATCACGGCGAGGCGAGGGGATGGGATGTGCTGAAGCCGCTGCGCGAGGAGATGGAGGCCCACTACGTGCACTGGTATCTCCTGGAGGTATCCCTGGCATGGGGCCGATGCGTCGACGGCGAGGAGGGGGCGCTTCGGCGGGGCTGGCGGCTGGAGGGGGTCCCGAATCAGCGGACGTTCTTCCGGCGCGAGGTGTTGCCGCGGATGGAGGAGGGGGAGAACCGTCGCGTGTTCGTGATCATCTCCGACGCCCTGCGCTACGAGGCCGCGCAGGAGCTGGCGACCCGGCTGAACGGCGCGTATCGGTATCAGGCCGATCTCACCTCGCAGCTCGGCGTGCTCCCCTCCTACACGGCTCTCGGCATGGCGGCGCTGCTGCCGCACGAGGCGCTGGCGTACCGGAGCGATGGGGCCGTGCTGGTGGACGGCCGGCCCTCGGGCGCCGGCGATCGCGATGCGATACTCGGGCGTGTCGGGGGGATGGCGTGCCGCTTGGAGGAGCTGACCGCGCTTCGCAAGGAGGCGGGGCGCGCGCTGGTGGAGGGGCAGCGGGTGGTCTACCTCTACCACAACCTGATCGATGCCCGCGGCGACGCGGCCGCCACCGAGGCCGGGACCTTCGCCGCCGTGCGGGCCGCGATCGACGAGTTGGAGGGGGCGGTGCGCTATATCATCAACAACCTGAACGGCAACCACGTGCTCGTCACCGCCGATCACGGGTTCCTCTTCACGGAGTCCGAACCGGCCGAGACCGACAAGAGCAGGCTGCCGGAGAGGCCGCCGGGGACCGTGATCGCGAAGAAGCGGTATCTGCTCGGGCACGGCCTTCCCGACCACGAGGCGGTGTGGCACGGGAGCACCGAGGCGACGGCGGGCGCGGCCGGTGGGATGGAGTTCTGGGTTCCCCGCGGCACCAACCGCTTCCACTTCGCGGGGGGGGCGCGTTTCGTGCACGGCGGCGCGATGCTGCAGGAGATCGTGGTGCCGGTGATCGCGGTGAAGCACGTGCGCGACCGGCGCGGCCTTGCCCAGACGCGGACGCGGCAGGTGCCGGTGCATGTGCTGGGGACGAACACGAAGATCACCACCGCCGCGCATCGGTTCCGCTTGATCCAGATGGAGGCCGTGAGCGAGCGCGTGAAGCCCGTGACGTTGAAGATCGCGGTCTACGACGGCGATGAGCCGGTCACCAACATCGTGGCGCTCACCTTCGCGAGCAGCTCGGAAAAAATCGAGGACCGCGAGAAGTGGGCGGCGCTTACATTGCAGAGCCGCGTATACGACAAGAGAACTCCGTACCATCTCGTGCTGCGCGATGCCGATACCGGCATCGAGGTGGAGCGCGTGGAGGTGACCATCGACAGGGCATTTACCGATGATTTCTGAACAACCCGCTGAAACCACGACCGCCGGGGCCGACCTCGATGGTTTGCTCAACGAGCACTTCGCCGGGCGCGTGGTCCGCAAGGATCTGACCAAGCTGGTGAAGGAGGGGGCCAACGTCCCGGTGTACGTGCTGGAGTATCTGCTCGGGCTGCACTGCGCCTCCAGCGACGCGCGCATCATCGCCGACGGCCTGCAGACCGTGAAGCGGATCCTCGCGGAGAACTACGTGCGCCCGGACGAGGCCGAGAAGGTGAAGTCCACGATCCGCGAGCGCGGGAGCCTGAAGATCATCGACAAGGTGACCGTGGCGCTCAACGAACGGCGCGACGTCTACGAGGCCGTGCTCTCGAACCTCGGCGTCAAGGGGGTGGAGGTGGACAGCACCACCGTGAAGCGCTACGAGAAGCTGCTGGCGGGCGGCATCTGGTCCATCATCACCATGGAGTATTTCTACGAGGAGGGGCAGAAGGGATCGCCGTTCATCGTGCGCGAGCTGAAGCCGATCCAGATGCCGAACATGGATCTCGAGGAACTGTTCGCCGCGCGGCGGGCGTTCACCGAGGAGCAGTGGATCGACGTCCTGCTCCGCTCCACCGGCATGGAGCCGGCCAACTTCGGCCCGCGTGCCCGCCGGCATCTGCTCTGTCGCATGGTCCCCTTCGTCGAGAACCGCTTCAACGTCTGCGAGCTCGGGCCGAAGGGAACCGGCAAAAGCCACATCTACAAGGAGGTCAGCCCGAACAGCATCCTGATCTCCGGCGGGCAGACCACGGTCGCGAACCTCTTCTACAACATGAGCAGCCGGCAGGTGGGGCTGGTGGGCGTGTGGGATGTGGTGGCCTTCGACGAGGTGAGCGGCATCTCGTTCAAGGACCGCGACGGCGTGCAGATCATGAAGGATTACATGGCGTCCGGCTCCTTCGCGCGCGGCCGTGATTTCGTGGAGGCCAACGCCTCCATGGTCTTCGTGGGCAACCTGAACCAGCCGGTCGATACGCTGGTGAAGACCAGCCACCTGCTCGCGCCGTTTCCCGAGGCGATGATCGACTCCGCGTTCTTCGACCGATTCCACGCCTACATTCCGGGGTGGGAGATTCCGAAGATGCGCCCGGAGTACTTCACCAACGCCTACGGGATGATCGTGGACTACCTGGCCGAGTGGATGCGCGAGATGCGCAAGCGCACCTTCGGCGACGCGATCAACAAGT
>CAZJYH010000758.1:0-2658 GCA_964549365.1 uncultured Alphaproteobacteria bacterium | reverse complement strand
CGCACCAAACAGGCGACCCCGCGGAGTCGCGCCCCGGGTCAACCCCGGGCGCACAGGAGCAGTTGCCGAGTGAGGGTTGTCGTCGAGTCGTTCTGTTGTCGCCCGATTCATCGGGGCGACCTGGGCCACGATTGCGTTGCGGCACCATCCATCGCCGCGACCCGACGAACACGTTGCTCTACAGAGAATGCCCCGGGGGCAGCTACGGCCTCACCCGCCGTATCTTCCCGCCATGGCAAAACTCACGTCGCTGGAAGATCTCGGCCGCCTTCTCTCGGAGCCGGACAGGAAGATGCTCGAGGAGCGCGCGCGTTCGGTCGAGCCGCGCAAAGGGTACGACGGCCGCGCGCAGAAGCTGGACGTGCGCCTCGATTCGAAGCGTCGGCGGGGAAAGACCATGACGATCATCTCCGGCTTTCAATCGACGCCCGATGAGCTGGAGGAGATCGCGGCCCGGATGAAGCGGGCCTGCGGCGCGGGCGGAACCGTGCTCGACAACGAGATCGCGATTCAGGGGGATCACCGCGCCGTCGCAATCGAGATGCTGAAGAAACTCGGGTATCAGGTCAAGTGAATGCGGTGCCAACGCCCACGTACGGCCACCCACAAAACCCCTCCCGGCCTCCCCCTGACACCATCCATTACCCATACGGAGACGACGTTCACGGAGCGAACTCGAATATCAATTCCGATGCGCCTTCGCTATCCGACCGGGCCCACCACGCGAAGAGAAGGAAGTCTTCATCCTGCGTCGCGGGATCATCCGTATCCCTGATGAACGCAAAGACCGCACCGGCATCGGTGATCACCCGGCGCTGGTCCGGAAGCGCGTATGGGCACACCACGCGGTAGGGAATTCCGAGACGCCGAAGCTCGGCCTGCAACTCCTCGCACGGAAGATCGGCGCGGATAATCCAGGGATCGATCCGCAGCGTCTCCCCTCCGCCGCTCAGGCTTCCGTGATCCGTGAAGATCATCTTCACGCGCTCCCCATCGAAGTAGAACTCGATCTCGTCGTAGAGCCATATGACGGACAGGTCCTCGCCCTCCCCGAGCCCCCAATCCCCGGTCGGCCCCAGCAATGCGCGCAGGTCGTCGCGCGACATGCCGAGGCCCAGCGGCCCGAGCCGGCAGGTTTTCGCGAAGTCCAGAAGTGAGGCCGTGATGTGGGGCATGATTTTGTTGAGTTGTTGCCGATGAAAGATTTCATGCCGTGTGCCTCTCTCTCCGTGGAGTGTCGCGAGCGGGGCGGCGGCGTGAGCGGTGTTGAGGGGAGTGGAGCAGGCCCTCCGGGGTGAGAGTTGAGCGCCGGAGCGGTTGTGTGGCGCACATCCTGTACGGCTAGCGGTTGGGGCGCCGCGGGGGCGAAGAGTGCCCGGTATATTCGGGGCGAACAGAAGATAGGAATCACAATGTTCTGAACTCGCCGAGTAGGTTGAAAGCCCTCGCGCTGTTTCGCACCTCTGGGTGGAGTTGAACCCGTATCTGATAGCTCGAAAAGCACCGGCCGCGTACAGGACATCACAGAAGATCCCAGACCTCGATCGCACCGAGGCCCGGACCTTTACTATGTTGACGACAAGCACCGGAATCATTTCAACTGGGCATGGATGCTATGTAAAAGCTCGCGGTGCTACTTGCGAACTGGATAGTCATTCATGAATTTGACCACACCATTGATCAGCTCCAATATCTCTTCGTTGGAAGGCGGATTGGATACAGAGTGTCCGCAACGATTTCTAATGTCGGCCATTACCTGAATACGCCTAGATTGAGTTTGATCATAGACACACGCGGACTTGAGGGCTTCGTTCAATGGGTGAATCGTGTCACCTTTCGTCGTCGGCCTAGGATCTAGGTTCGCGCATAGTTCTTTTAGGTGCCGCTCAAGAGCCACTCCGGCGACCGCGCCAGCCGCAGAATAGTAGCCCGTCTTGAAGAGCGCCCGAGCCTCGGATAATGGCTCTAAGACCATATCGCTGTCACCGGTATTATTGAGTATCTCATGCACAATAGTCTTGAATCCAAACCATCGCGTTTTAGTCGCGTCAGCACTTGCTGGTCGGCGGGAGATCGCGAGACGCACCTGTGGATTAGTGGCGAGGTAAAATTTGTATGCCGCGGAAATATACTCTGCAGCAGCGAGGACTTTAGCTGGGGCATGCCCGACGAGGGCGGACGCTTGAATGTCAAGAGCCGAAATTGAGAATTTCGATTCCCATTTTCCAGCAGTCAAGCCAGAACCCTCATCATCAGAATACAGACGCGCTGCGTTTTCTCCAAAAGCATTGTACACATTCTGCATCGTCCTTCTAAACAATGCGCCGAGTTCAGTGACACCGACAGCGTCATTTGTTACGTACTTCCCCATGAAATCATTCAGGAATTTTTTCAAATTCCCACTATAATGATCAATACGATTCGCAAACGCAAAGAAACGAAGTATCATTTCGCGTTCCTTGAATCGCGGCTCCGGAGCAGCTCCACCTTTGATATTTCGCCAATTGGCATCCTTTTCCAATTCCGCTAACAAATCGCAAAACGGTCAGCGGTATGCACAATTGCTGTTCTCATGCTCTTTCAACGCCCTCGAGCCCCGGTTGTGCCTTTCAAAAACTTCGTAGCGCAAATCGTGATTGGAGCCAGCATCAATGACAA
>CAZJYH010000757.1:0-2663 GCA_964549365.1 uncultured Alphaproteobacteria bacterium | reverse complement strand
ACAAGTGTCGTGGTATGATGGAACCCTGCTCGGTGAACGTTGCATCGACGATACATGGCGGAGACGATGGCCCAAACGAGAACGTGCCGCGCATCGTCGTGATGCGCGGCACGTCGCCGACTCTTCAAGCCGCTCGAATGTTGGGATCCGTGCGCGGCTTATGCGGTTGCCAGGAGTCCGCTCACTGCCTCGCGTTCCTCCTCCAACTCCTTCACCGACGCCATGAACTTCTCGTGTCCGAACTCGTTGTGCTGAACGCCGTCCACCACGCTCCAGGAGCCGTCGGCATTCGTGCGCACCGGGAAGCCGATCAGCAATCCCTCCGGCGTGCCGTATTCACCCTGCGAGCAGACGGCAACCGAATGCCAGTCGCCGTCGGGGGTTGGATTCAGGAGCGACACGACGGTGTCGATGGCGGCGTTGGCGGCGGACGCGGCGGAGCTGAGCCCACGTGCCTCGATGATGGCCGCGCCGCGCTTCTGCACGGTGGCGATGAAGTCGCCCTTCAGCCACGCATGATCGTCGATGGCCTCGGTGGCCGGCTTGCCGCCGATCCTCGCGTTGTAGAAATCGGGGTACTGCGTCGAGGAATGATTCCCCCAGATGGCGAGGTTCGTCACCTCCGAAACGGGCCGGCCGGCACGCTGCGCAAGCTGGGACATGGCGCGGTTCTGGTCCAGACGGGTCATTGCGAAGAAGCGGTCGCGCGGGATGTCCGGCGCGCTGTGCATCGCGATCATGGCGTTCGTGTTGCACGGGTTTCCCACGACGAGAACGCGCGCATCGGCGGCGGCGTTGTCGTTGATCGCGCGCCCCTGCTTGGTGAAGATGCCGCCGTTGATGTTCAGAAGATCGCTCCGCTCCATCCCGGCCTTGCGGGGGACCGAGCCGATAAGCAGCGCCCAGTTGGCATCCTTGAACCCGACGTTGATATCCTCGGTCGCGACAATCTCCTTCACCAGCGGGAAGGCGCAATCGTCAACTTCCATCACCACGCCTCTCAAGGCGTTCATCGCCTGCGGCAGCTCGATGAGGTTGAGCGATACCTGGGTATCCGGTCCGAACATCTGACCGGATGCGATGCGGAACAGGATGGAGTAGCCGATCTGCCCGGCTGCGCCGGTGATCGCGACGCGCACATGCTTGCTCATGGATGTTTTCGTGTTACGGTTTCTGAGAACGGAGATTGCCGTTTAGATTTTGAATCAACTGGCGCAAGATAGCGAAAGAGTGTTGACATAAAGAAGAGTGGGCGGATTGGCGCAAATGAACTGAGCCCGTCGCTCAATGCTGGGGTTCGCAACAAAGCTGAGTGCACTGGAGGCTCAATTCAATGCACTCAGCTTTGCATGCCTTGGCAATGACATGCCTCAGCACAGATAAATGTTCGCGTTCACGCAGCCTGTTGGTCCGAATTGGATGACAAGGCAGACGGTAATTCCGCAATTTGGAAGGACGTAGGTCACAGCCGGACCGTTGGGATACGCGCGGGTAGTCCCGCCGTCGAGCGAAGCCCAGGCAATTCCCCAGAAGGGTGCAGGAACCGGAGGGCAAGGTGCCGGCTGATTACGGCTGTGAATGCCGCAATTGGTTACGACGTTATTTTGCTTCGCTGTTGTTACGCCATTCGTCCATTCGGTGGTGACAGTAAGTGGGAAGCAATTCGCCGGGATGGCGCAATTCGCCGTGATGAGAAATGTGCAATCATTCGGACATTGGGCGTGTAGCTTGCTCGCTCCACCGAGAACGCTGCACGCGATAATGAGTGTAGCGGCAACTATAGGAAGTGTTGATCGGGCCATGATGTGATCCCCCGGGTAGTTGAAGTACAATGGTTTATAGCGCGATATTGACCGTTGTGCGGTATCCAGAGTCGGCAAGTCATTCCGAATTGCTGTGCGATGGCTATTCTAAGAACGAATTCGAGTTTCTCACCTCATGCACAGTTCAACATCATACGCGCGATAAAGATAGAGTATCGCGACGATATAGCACAAGGATTGGTACTGCGGCAGGTGAAAAAAACAGCATGTGTCGCGCCTTCATGATGGTATGCCCTGAACAATCGCTATGAGCTAGGTCCGATTTGGAACGTCGCGCTACGATGAACGACTCAGACGGTAACTGCGATCAAATCTGAAAATATTGTCGGGGATGATGTGTATTCTTACAGCGATCGCGTTGATGCGAGAAGGAGACGGAAGGCAGGGAGTTGCCGACATTGAATGCATTGAGGCAGATAGAAGAGCATCGTGCATGTGTACCAACAGCGCACGATATCACTACTGGAACGAGCGCCAGCCGCGAAGGTTCATCACGTCGATGTCGACGACCGGATATCGCCCCGAGATACGTTCGGTGCGCACCCAATCCACCATCTGTGCGAGCGATGCCTTCGAGGTCTCCACGCGTCCGATCGCGCAATCGCTGGCGTCGATGTCGTAGCAGAAGTACCACCAGTGGAGGGCCGAGGCGCCGATGACGTGGATCACGGTGCCGAACTCGTGGAAGTGCGTGTAGAAGCGATTCGACATCGAGATGTGGCGCTCCTCCTCCTCGGGATCGCGTTCGGTGATCACCGAGCGCAGGTCGACGTAGTTGATGTAGCAGTTCAGCACATCCACCGACACGAACTCCAGCAACGCGCCGGGGGGGAGTATCTC
>CAZJYH010000756.1:0-2668 GCA_964549365.1 uncultured Alphaproteobacteria bacterium | reverse complement strand
GGGGGGTTCGTTTTCCGAGTGCGCGGATTCGGCCCGCGTCCTCGGCCGCAATGCACTCCGGAACAGATCCCCCGACATCGAAATAATCGCGGCGCAGATGATGAGGCCGGTGAATTGCTCGGCAATATCGAGAGCGTCCCTTCAGCGGCCGTGATCCGTCGAACCACCGAACGAGCCGGCACATCCGGCTGATCGAAAGCGTCGCGCGAACGCTGCTCGACGCCGCCATCGAGACAATTCCGGCGCGAACGCTTCGAAAAGAAAATATGGGGGGATTCAATTCAGGTATGGCAATCGCATTTCACGCGTTGTATATTGCGGCCGTTCTCGAACAACACCGGCGCAACTCTTCGATACCCTAACCACGTTCGATACGTACGGCGAAGTCCGGCATTTCCATGCACGGCTTGCCCGTCTCGATGATGCATCCGGCCACCGGTCCCAGCGGTTCGGATGCAGTCACCGGCACACATCATTATCGGCGCTCAACGACATTCCGCGACATGACATGCCGCACGTTATCGGCATGCCGTGATCCATGGCCCGTGGGCACATTCCCGGCAGATCGTCACGGGAAGCAACACACCGCCTACAGGATGCGGAAAGGCCGCGCCGTGGCATCAATGCGTTGGAAGCGATGCCGCGCATAGAGTCGGAGCATTTTCGCTCGTGATTTCCGGCGCACAACTCATATCCGGCGCGCAACAATCCACAAGGAGAGTCTCATCATGAGAACTACGCTTTCAACACTCAGATTCGGGTTGACGCTGGCGGCCTTGGTCGCCGTCATCGGACTTTGCGGCCCGAAATCAGCGCATGCGCAATGCACGTCTGTCCAGGTATCCGACACCGTCAACAATTGCGGGAGGCTTCGGCTAACTCTGTATGACGCGGCCGGGAACACCGAGTTCAAGGATATCAACTTCATGTACGGGACGACGACGTGGACGTTCACGACAATCGGCCAGCCTATCGGAGTCGTCAGCGCCGGCGGCAATCAATATGCGTTTGCTCCGGCACCGCCGGCTTTCGGCTGTACGCCCTGTATCGCATTGCCCAAGGTGGATGCGAATGGGAATCTGACAGGAGGAACGTGCTGCGTCACGGTATGCAACAGCGGGGCGCCGTGTGGTGTCGGAATCTGTACATGCGTCGGGACCTGCCAGCCCTAAGCCGTAACGTTCGACAAGGAATACCGCGGCAATTCTACGGCGGATGCCCACGAGCGGCATCCGCCGCCTATTCGATAATTCCGCCGTACGGCGTGAGCAATCCATAAAAGTGCCGAGCAAAACATTTCCGAATGTTTTGGCATGGAGATCGTGTGTCCGCTCCGGCCACGTATGTCGAGTGCACAGAATCCGTCGGCCGTCGGGACCACATCCGGCGGCTCGGCGGTGATTTTCCGGGCACCGCCGCGCCCCCCGCAAACGATTCGATCGCGCGCAACAACGGGAATGTCCGGCCGCATCGGATGAGTCAGTCACGCATTCCGAAGGCCCTTCCGGCGCATCAACACAATTCACTCATACATTCCAGGGAGATTCTCGCATGAGAGAATCACTTCATCGGCTCGCGCTCATGGCGGTTGCCGTGGCCGCGCTCACTCTGCTCGGCGCCGTCGGCACGGTACGCGCGCAATGCACATCAGTGAACGTGACCAACACGAGCACATGCAACGTGCGCGTCACACTCTACGACGGCTTCGGCAATACCGTCGCCATCAACAGCTTCGCGGGCCCGGGCATCACCAACTTCGGCCTTGCCCCTCTCGCCGGCAATCCGCTCGGCACCGTCAGCAATGCCGGCACCCAGTTCCCGTTCGTGCCGAACGGCTTAGGCATCAGCTGTACGTCGTGTTTTCGCTGCCCCACGATCGACAGCAACGGAAATCTGGACGGCGGCACATGCTGCATCACGGTGTGCTTCGACGCCGTACGCTGCGGCATGTCCATTTCGGGCTGCAACGTCAACTGCTCCCCCTGAGCCGGGGCATTATCGCGAGCGGAGCAGTGCCGTGAACGGAGCAGTGCCGTGAACGGAGCAGTGCCGCAAGCGCGCACTGCACGGGGCCTCCGATGTTGAGGCGATTCCTGAGAGGCGGCCCCGTGATACTCCGCGGGCGGATGGCATCATGAAAAACGGCGTCCCGAAATGATCGGGACGCCGTTTCAATTGTGTCGTGATCTTCCCTCGAGTCGCGCGACGTGCGCTATCAGTCGGCCAGTGCGCCCACGCGCGGGCCGGCGGCCTTGATCTCGTCCGACGTTCCCTCGGCGTACTTTTGGAAGTTGTCGTGGAACTGACGGGCCAGCGAAAGCGCCTTCTCGTCGTACAGCTCCGGATCGGCCCACGTGCCGCGCGGGTTCAACACCTCATCGGGAACGCCCTCGACATGCGCCGGGACGTTGAGACCGAAGACCGGATCCTCGCGGTACTCGACGTCGTTCAGCGCGCCGGAGAGCGCGGCGTTGATCATCGCACGCGTATAAGCGATCTTGATCCGGCTCCCGGTGCCGTAGGGGCCGCCGGTCCAGCCGGTGTTCACCAGCCAGCAGTTCACGTCGTGCTCCTCGATCTTCTTGCCGAGCAGCGACGCGTAGACCGACGGATGATGCACCATGAACGGCGCCCCGAAGCAGGTGGAGAAGGTCGGCTGCGGCTCGGT